>CBDUUS010000323.1:0-2048 GCA_965370465.1 uncultured bacterium
TATCAAAAAAACCCTATCAGTTTCAAGAATACAGGGATCTCCTGTATATGCTTTACTTTTCCCTGCCTGCTCAATATTGCTTACGGGTATAATATTTTCAAGTATACCTGCCAGGATAATAATCCTCAAAACATTTATTATTTTTATTGCCTTATTTCAATTAATAAAATAGATGAGAGGGGAATTAAATATATATTAATTTTGACATATAGTACCAAATTTAGTACCATTTAGCGAGGTGATAATATGTTGCCTGCAATCTCAACGATATATTTATAAAATAAAACAAGCTTAAGGACAATGGGTTTTCACCCCATTTTGTGCCCTGAGCGAAACGAAAGGAATGGTTATAAAAATGAATACTATTTCCGCAAGCAAGGCAAGGAACAATCTATATAAGATCCTTGATGAAGTAAAAAATGGCCTAAAGACTTATACCATTACTTTAAGAGGTGAAGCTCAGGCAATAGTTATGAATCCTGAAGAGGTGGAAGCATGGGAGGAGACGCTTGATATTCTGAGTGATAATAAACTACTGGAACAGATACTTGTTAGCCAGAAGGAAATAAAAAGTGGCAAGTATCTGGATGAAGATGAGATTCTTAAAGAATTAAATATCACAAGAAAAGAATTGAAATAATGAAGGTCTATTATTCTGGAACCTCATTAAAACAATTAAAAAAACTTCCAAAGACCAAACAATTAGAAGTCCTGAAAAAAATCGGGAAACTAAAAAATTATCCAATATCTGGAAAAAAGCTAAAAGGTCCTTTAAAGAATTTCAGGTCACTAAGATCCTGGCCTTACCGTATAATTTACCAGCATTTTGATAGTGAAAATGTTATTAAAATAGATGTCATCCAGCACAGACAGAATGTATATAAATAATTTACAAGTCTCCCCATAATTATATTTTCAAATCAGAAACCTTCTTAAGTAGGAAAACAGGGAGAGAAGAGCAGCAGCTGAAAATAATCCTATTGCTATCATTATGATATATTTCTTTACAGAGTCTATGGAACACAGGAGTTTTCTGTTCAATGTAAAGAAGAGTATTAAAATTATAAGGGCCGTGAAAATCATCAGCCCAAGTATAGAAATAATGCTCCAGAGGATGAGAACATATTTATAGGTAAAAATAAAAATTATAATAGCTGCTATTCCGGACAGTATCCATATAAGAAATTTCTTTCTGCTATCCAGATAATTTCTTTTTATAAGCTTTCTAAACATAACATTATTGGCAAGTGGAAATAGAAGAATGGCCATGGACCATCCAGTTAGAAAGCCCGTGATCAGCCTTATGATATTGCCCGACTCTATCAGGCCGAGCATAGAAAGCACTACCTCGGCACCCATGAGAAGAAAAACGCCTACTGCAGCCAATACGATTTTAAGTGAAGGCAACTCCCCTTTGATCTTTCTTTCCAGCAGTATGATTACCAGAAGTGATAAAAAAATGCCTGAATATATGCCTGTGCACCTCGAGCACACAGGCATATTAAAGGCATCCATGCTAAATGTCCTCTCAATCTTTTGATGGCAGAGTCCTCCGCCAAAAAAGAAGAGTATTTCCAGTACTGTTCCCAAGTTTCAGCGGATTCTAATAATAAGACGGATTAAATATCTCAGAGAATACACCCAGAGAGACTCCGACAATTGGTAAGATAACAAACATAGTAATACCAGCTAATACCCCAGCTACGCCTAGTATTATACCCGCAGTTGCCATTCCTTTACCCTTCGCATTGCTTTCTCCTCTTCCGATCTTCTTACTCTCAATAATACCGAGGATTACTGCCGCTATGCTCAGTATAAAACCAAAAACAGGAACCACACAGCACAACATGCTTAAAATACCACAGATAAGTGCGACTATTGCCATTGGGCCGGAACGATCCTCCGAGCCGACTACTTCAGCTTTTACTTCTTCAGCTTTTACTTCTTCAGCTTTGTCGTTCATTGATACCTCCATGAACTCTGTTTGTTATTCATCTTAATAAATACATTAAAATTGGATTAATTATAAACCAGAATCTATCTGTATC
>CBDUUS010000324.1:0-2047 GCA_965370465.1 uncultured bacterium
ATATAGCGCTGGGCAGTAAAAGAATTGATGAATTTCTGGAGCCTATAGAATGGACGTTGAAGCAGGGTGGTTTTATTCCATTCGGAGATCATTTTATTCCTCCAGAAGTACCATGGAAGGAATTTAAATATTACAGGGAAAAATTAAATAATATGATCGATGGATAAAACGAGACATAAATCAAGTAAAAACTTACAATAACCAGACCGAACAGAGAGAACCTAAAATATGTTATGCTTGTTAGCACAGAAGAAGATTTGGTATAATTCTTGATAATAAAAATGAGAGTAATTCTCAGCAGCCCAATCTATTTTCATTGCAGAATTGTGCAGGCCAGTAAACTTTATAAAAACATTAAAATCGAACCATGTCCATGTTGCTGAAAGACATTATAAATAAGAACTGATAAAAACCTGTAAAGTTCCTAGTATAAAACCAGTTGACTGGTATATTATTTAAAATAGCGATTAGGTACTATAATAATATTGACTTTAATGGTTCATTATAGATAACTATATTCGAATATTGAAACAAGTTTCATAAATTATTTATAAAGTTAAAAAAAGATGAAGAAGGCCACAATATATAAGATTGCAAAGGAAGCGGGCGTTTCAGTCACTACTGTGTCCAGATTCTTTAATAATCCGAGTATAGTCAGGGAAGCTACAAGGAAAAAGATATCTTACATCTGCCAGAAATATGATTACGAGCCTTCAAATGTAGCCAGTGCCATTACAACAAAGAAGACGAAGACAATAGCTCTTCTTGTGCCCAGCCTCAAAGATCCGGAATTTGTAGAATTAATAGGAGGAGCTGAGCATGTTCTTTCAGGGGAAGGATATTGTCTGAGTGTATTTAATGCGCGCCAGAGTATTGAAAGGGAGCTTAAAATAGCAAAGATAATAGACAGTAGATTTATTGATGGAGTAATTTTATCGGGAGTATATGGAGATGAAAGGGACAGAGTCTTTATCTCCGAAATGGTAAAAAGAAACATCCCCTGCATAATGGTCGATAGGATAATACCCGACATTAATATACCCTGTGTAGCAATCAATGAATATTTGGGAGGCAAGCTCGCGGCCGAATATCTTATAGATAATAATCATAAAAAAATTGGCATGATATCCTATTCCAGGGAAGTCTATATCTTTAATGAAAGGATCAGAGGTTTTAGCGAGGCTTTAAGGAAAGTAGGCCTGGAAGAACTTTTTATATTTGAAGTCCCCCTTGAATTCAAAAAAATCGAAGTAGGGATAAGGACGGTCATGTCTGAGATAACCAACAAAAATCCTACAGCAATCTTTGCAGGTTCAGATTCAATAGCTTTTTTTACTATACGAAAATTAAGTGAAAGAGGGATAAGGGTACCGGAAGACATTTCCATAGTCGGATATGATAATATTTTATATGTAAATGCTATTAGTCCCGCTCTTTCTACAATAAATCATGATATGTTTGAGCTTGGGAAAAAGGCAGCTTCCAATATTCTCTACAGGCTTATAAATGGTAAATACCTTAATATGAAAGAGATAACGGACCCGGAGCTTATGATCCGGGAATCAGTTAGAAAAATATAAAGAGATAAAATTAATAAAAAAAAGAAACAGATAGGAGGGTTGACTAAAATGAAACCACAAAATTATCAGATTGAAAATAATAAGATCAAAGAGAGATTCCAACAGCTGAAGATAGAAAACCCCAAGATGTTTAAAACCAGACTGAAGCTTTCCTGGTCAAACTGGGGATTCGGGATGGAACCGCTGGAAACTTCCCTGGAGAGGCTCAAGAAATATGGCATAGGCTATATTGAGCTTCATGGCAACAGGTACGGAAATGATCTGGGCTACAGGACAGAGAAGGTAGAAAAAATACTTTCCGGCTTTGATATGGAAGTATCCGGGATATGCGGGATGTTTTCTGCAGAAAGCGAACTATCCTCAAACAGTCCGGTAATAAGACAGAGAGCAATTGAGTATATTAGAAGAAATCTGGAGCTTGGCAGTAAGTTAAATGCAAAGTATTTTCTTGTAGTCCCTGGAGCGGT
>CBDUUS010000325.1:0-2046 GCA_965370465.1 uncultured bacterium
CTTATTATTGGCCTGGTATAGATGCTATAATACAATTCTTGAGTAACTAAAAGACATAGAGGGACTATTTCCTATGGATGAGGACCGCCATATCTCGAAAAAAAGGATATTCGGAGCCACTATGATAGTGGTAATAGCAATACTGCTTTCTAAAATATCCGGGCTTGCAAGGGATCAGATAATGGCCGGATACTTCGGACTCAATTATGATGTGGATGCTTTTACCTGGGCATATTATATTCCAAATCTTTTCCGCATACTATTTGCTGAGTCACTAATAGTGGCTGCTTTTATACCCATCTACTCACTTTATATAAAGAAAAAAAAGGATCTTGAAGCTAAAATATTTGTAAGCTCTGTAATAAATATAATGCTGATCGGCTTCATTATCATATCGGCGGCCATATTCATCCTCTCTCCCCGGATCGGCATGCTTCTTTCAGGGATCTCCGGCAATAAGATGGATATAGCTAAATTTGTGATGATGAACAGAATAATGATATTTTCACTGGTGACGCTGAGTATTTCCGGTCTTGCGGCCGGCATACTGAATTCGCATAATATTTTTACGGTCCCGTCCCTTGCACCTTTTGTGCTTAATATAGTGACTATAGTATTTGTGACCCTTCTTTTCTCGGATCTCGGGATATACTCCATGGCGATCGGGGTGATGGCCGGATCTCTGCTCCATATGGCCATACATCTTCCACAGCTCAAGGTATCAAAGCTCAGATACAGGCTCATCATAGACTTCAAGCATGAAGGGATAAAAGAGATATTCTCATTAATGTTTCCCATACTTTTGAGCCTTGGAGCCGTACAGCTAAATAATAGTATTGATAATTTCTTTGCACTTAGTCTTGGAGCGGGAAATACTACGGCACTTACTCTGTCCTGGAGAGTCGCTAATCTTCCGCTTGGAGTATTCTCTGTTGCCATAATCACAGTGCTGTATCCGCTCATCTCCAGACAGGCAGCCGGGAACGATATAAAGGCTGTAAAGGAAAGCTTCTCTCTGGGAATAAGAGAGATAGGCTATATGATGGTACCTGCTGCTGCAGGGCTCGTAATACTCTCCTATCCGATAATAAAGGTCCTTTTCGAGCATTATAATTTTGGGCCCGGAGATACAGCGAAGGTCTCGACCATCCTTATATTCCATAGCCTCGGACTGGTATTCTTCGGGCTGCTTATGATACTTAACCGCATCTTCTATGCTTTTAAGAATGTAAAGACACCGCTTAAGGTGGCAGCCATATCCATATTTGTTAATCTGCTGCTGGACTGGATACTTATAAGATATATGAATGTAGGAGGGCTTGCACTTTCAACGACCCTTGTTGCGCTTTTCAATGTAGTGGTGCTGCTTATAATACTAAGGAAAAGAGTCGGAAACCTCGGGGGAAGAAGGATCATAAACTCCTACTGGAAGATATTGCTGTCTGCCCTTATAATGAGCGGGGCCATATATATAGTATGGAAATATGTATCGGTCTATGCATACAGAAATCTTATATGGCTGATTGCAATAATGTCTGGAATAATAATCCTCGGAGCAGCTATTTATATAGGCATGACTATCCTTTTAAGGATGGATGAAGTAAAGTTTGTGATGAATCTGCTAAAGGGTCATAAAAACAGATCCGGCAGAAATGGTGGAGATGATGACAGATAGAAACCTGATAAGAAATTTCTCTATAATCGCCCATATAGATCATGGAAAATCCACTCTTGCTGACAGGATACTTGAGATAACAAAAACAGTAAGCAAAAGAGAGATGTCAGAACAATTCCTGGATGATATGGATCTTGAGAGGGAGAGGGGAATAACAATAAAGGCCCATGCTGTGAGGGTATTGTATGAGAGCATTTCTGATAAGAAGAAGTACACCTTTAACTTTATAGACACTCCCGGACATGTCGACTTCTCTTATGAGGTCTCCAGGAGTCTTGCTGCATGCGAGGGTGTAATACTTGTGGTAGATGCCACACAGGGAATACAGGCCCAGACCCTGGCCAATGTATATCTTGCTATAGAAGGGGACC
>CBDUUS010000326.1:0-2045 GCA_965370465.1 uncultured bacterium
GAGAATGAATTGGCAGCATATGCTGAATATCATATGAGAAAGTCCGGTGTGGACGACTTTTTTGTAAGAAGCAGTGTGACCAGCGGCTGCAGGACCTGTCAGATAGGAGCAACAGATTCTGAAAAAATTATAAGATCTGATGATATAATAGATGTAGATTACAGCCCGATTTACAGGGGATATTTTGCTGATATCTGCAGGCCGCTGTCAAAGGATCCGTTATCTGAAAAAGTACTGGAAAAGTGCAAGATAATCGAGGAAGCTCTTGATATAGCAATAAGCTGTATAAGGCCCGGAATACCAGCAAATAGCGTGGACATGGCAGTGAAGAAGCATTTTAAAAATAATGGCTATGATGGAGAATTCATACACCACACAGGTCATCCGATAGGTAATTCATGGGGTATTATGATTATTTCAAATTCTGAATCAATAATAGAAGAAGGCATGGTGTTTGCGCTGGAGCCGGGCCTCTATAATAAACAGTTGGGCGGGATCAGAATAGAAGACAATGTCTATGTTACAAAGGAAGGTGCAGTCAATATGATGAGCATTCCGAGACTGCTATAAATAATTATTTATAAATTTAAATTATTTATTACAGTTTAAGCTGCTCCAGACAATCTTTTAATAGATATTAAGAGAGAAAGGCATAAAATGAAAGTAAGCTGTATTCCAGTTTCTTTTTTTAATGATATTGTAATTGGGAAAATGACTATTGGCAAGTGGGCAAAAATCGGGAAAGAAGCTGGCCTTGATGGAATAGACCTGAGTATTGCCTTTATAAAGAGCCACACTCCGGTATATCTTGATAAAATAAAAAAAGAGCTTTCAGAAGCCGGAATGCCAGTAGTTATGGTGACTGCTTATCCGGATTTTACACATCCCGACAGGCTTCAAAGGGAAAGGGAATTTGAGTACCTGAGACATGATATTGCCCTATCTTCAGAAATAGGCGCAAAGTATTTAAGAGTACTGGCCGGACAGGCTCATCCGGGAGTTTCCATAGATGAAGGAATAGGTCTGGCAGTAGAATATCTCAGAAAATCTGTGTCTGTTGCCGATAAATTTGGAATCAAGCTATTGTATGAAAATCACGCTAAACCAGGTTCGTGGCACTATACCGATTTTAGCGGATCCTCTGATATCTTTCTAAAGGTAGTTGAAGGTATAAATGATGCTGATATCGGAATAAATTTTGATACTGCAAATACTATCGCTCATGGAGAAGATCCAATTCCTCTATTAAAAAAGATCGTAAAAAAGGTGGAAACTGTTCATGCTGCCGATACCTCGACAAGGGGGGAGTTAAGTCATGTGCTTCTTGGAACTGGACTCACTCCCTTTAAAGAGATCTTCCACATCCTGAAGGAAAATGGTTTTGACGGCTGGATATGTATAGAGGAGAACAGCAAAACGGGTGTTGATGGGGTCAGAAAGTCAGTAAAATTTGTAAAAAACACCTGGCGGATAGTATGATGGATAAATACATAAGCAATAAATTAGTATTTTATTGATCAAAAGAAATATCAGCGGTATTTATGTATAAATCATTATATAGTATTTGGTATAAACCATAGCATTCATGTAATAAAAAATTTTCAGATATCTTCAGGAGGATGGCTAATGGAATTATATTTAAAGGATAAAGTGATAGTTGTTAATGGGGGTACAAAGGGCCTGGGCAGAGCAGTGGTAATAGAAGCATGCAAGGAGGGTGCAAAAGTAGCTTTTAGCGGAAGGAATGAAAATAATAGTAGAACTATTTTGCAGGAAGTCAATGATACCGGTTCGGAGGCTATATTTATAAAAGCAGATATAAGGAATGTCAAAGATTGTGAAAATCTGATCAAATCAGCAGAAGAGCATTATGGAAAAATCGATGGTCTTGTAAATTTATTAAAGCCAAATAAAAAGGAGTTATTCCAATGAACAAAAGAGAAAGGGTTGTTTGTGCTATAGAACATAAAACCCCTGATAGAATCCCAATGTCAGATAGCTTTTGGGAAGATACAATTATGAGATGGGAACAGGAAGGACTCCCG
>CBDUUS010000327.1:0-2042 GCA_965370465.1 uncultured bacterium
CTTTCAAAACAATAAATAGATGAATTCACTTCAGTTATCATCTTTTCTTCAAGGGAAGCATCTGCGTCTTCCACTATTTTAAGGACCTTTCCATCCCTATCTTTGATTATCCTTCCATATCCGGCAGGGTCCTCTGCAATTGAAGTAAGTATTGAGACCGAAAGATCCTTTTCGGATCTCAGCCTTATAAGCGAATCGAGTGTTTCAGCTGTTATAAGCGGGCTATCGCCGCTGAGTATCAATATATTTTTACCCATATCTGAGAAATCATCTCTTGCCATCATTACAGCATGCGCAGTCCCGGATTGTTTGTCCTGATCAATAGCTTTTACGGAAGGGAAACTGTTGTCCAGATATTCCCTGATCATTTCCTTCTTGTGCCCTATTATTATAAAAATATTTTTTGGCCCAAGAGAGACAGCCTGTTTTAAAATATGATAGATAAGAGGCTGCCCGCAAATTCTGTGAAGCACTTTAGGAATATCTGATTTCATTCTTTTGCCTTTTCCGGCAGCCAGAATAATAATGCTTAAATCTTTTGAAAAGTCCATTTAGCCCGGTCTCAAATCATAAGACTATTTTTATAAAACCAGGTTTGATTGTAGCATAAAATTTTTATTTATCTAAGTATAAACCAGTAGCTCAATCAACAAATTTCCCACCAGTTATCTCTTTGGATAATATATTATAATTCTGTCCAAAATAAACAGTGATATAAATAAGATTATTGCAGTTATTTCCCAGTATTTCCTTCCTTAAGAAACGCTCAGCTCCAGACGGGCTCCCTTCGTCATATACCAGGGATATATCGCTTGTCCTTGATGCTTTTACATTTATCTCTTCGCCGCATTTATCACATATTATTTTAAACTCTATAAATTTTGAGCCGCTGTCAGCGGGCATTGTAAAAAAGTTCTTTATATTATCTAAAAATCCACCCATTTTACCTCCTGTTTGACAATTTAATATTCTTTATCATCCTCTTTGCCGAATATCTTAATCGGTCCCTGTATTATATATATGGCCCTGCCGTTTTTTGACTGCAGGAACCTTTATTTATAATTATGAAGTCTTTTTCTAATATATCAACTTTTAATTACTTTTATAATTATTTTTTTGGATTTAGCCTTATAATAGTACCTGAGGATCAATGCTAAAAATAGCAGGTATATTTTAAAAATGACAGAAAATATAAATAAAACGGCCCAGATAAGATATCTTTTAAAGTATGCAATCACATCCAGGATATCTGACAGATTTAAAAAACCTCTTCTATGTAGTTTTAAGATCACCGGTAATTGCAATCTCAACTGCATGCACTGTCCCTTCATAGGGAAAGATAACAATAAAGAAGTTGATATGAGTTTTGACCGGGCATTAGAGATACTTGAAACACTCTACAGGGATGGGGTAAGAATAATCATCTTTGAAGGTGGAGAGCCCCTTCTGTGGAAAGATAGAAAAACAGGCCATGATATCTCTGACCTTATAGAGATAGCAAAGAAAAAGTTCTTCTTTGTATGTATAACTACGAATGGCACCATGGGGCTCGATAAAGTAGATCCGGATATTATCTTTATAAGCCTTGACGGCCTCAGAGACACCCATAACCATATAAGGGGAGATAGTTTTGACAGGATAATATCCAATATAGAAAAACACCATAAAAGGAAAAAGATAATAATCAATACCTGTATAAACCGTATAAATTTTATGGAAATACCTGAGCTTGTGAAGTTTGTAAATAATAAGGTCTTTGGGATAACAGTTCAATTTTTCTACCCCTATCCGGAAGTCGAGAACCTGAGCCTCAGCATGGTACAGAAAAAACAGGTCCTTGAGGAGCTTATCGCTCTTAAGAGAAAAGGATACAGGATCCTGGATTCATATAGCTGCCTTAAAAAAATGGAGGATAATAGCTGGAAATGCCGCGACTTTTTAATAGTTAGTGTAGAATCCGATGGAAGAATAACTCACGGCTGCTATTTAAAAAACAGAGTAAAAGATATTTCCTGCAGGGACTGCGGTTTTACGGTGCATTG
>CBDUUS010000328.1:0-2041 GCA_965370465.1 uncultured bacterium
CTCTGTAGATCGGTAACATTGATCCCGTCGGCTATGTCTTTAAAAAAAGTCACAGCCTCCTTTACTTCTTCGTCTTCCGCTCCTTTTGGAGGTCCCACTTCGCAGGTGAATACAAATTTACCCTGCTGCAGAGCTTTTTCAAAGCTCATTTTTTTTGTATCTGCCATTATTTCTCCCGGGTTTTCTGCCAGTGGTCTGCTTTCTCTGGCTGTATATTATTATCAAAAAAAATAATAAAATAAATCTGTCTTATTTTAACAAAATAAAAACTAAATTCAATTAAACTGTAAAACTTTAAAGGGAGTATTATAATACTTTACAAGAAGTATGGATATATTGTTAAGAGAGGTTTAAATTGAAAAGTACAGGGTTTGAAGAAATGGATAAATATACGATCACCAGATTGAGCGATTACAAATGGAAAGTTGAGAAGGATGCTGCCGCAGGGATGAGGGTCCCGGGTATCATATATTCGGACAAGAAGCTTATGGAGCATGTAATAAGGGAAGGGGTAATAGACCAGATTGCTAATGTAGCGGCTCTTCCCGGAATAATAGAGGCGTCCTTTGCCATGCCTGATATTCATTTTGGATATGGTTTTCCTATTGGAGGAGTTGCGGCTTTTGACCCTGAAGCAGGTGGGATAATATCTCCTGGCGGAGTGGGTTTTGATATCTCCTGCGGGGTAAGAGCCATGAGAAGCGATATTGAAATCGATGATATTAAAGACAGGATAGAAGACATGATGTATTCTATTTCTTTTTCAATTCCGCGCGGACTGGGAGGAAAGGGAAAGATTGATCTATCTAAAAAAGATATGGACGGGCTCCTTTCCCGTGGTACCGGCTGGGCAGTGGGCAATGGTTATGGATATGAAGAAGAAAAAGAATATATAGAAGAAGGCGGCAGCATAGAAGGTGCGGATCCGGCATGCATAAGCGATACAGCCAGAAAAAGAGGAGCCCGCCAGCTCGGCACACTTGGCTCTGGTAATCATTTTCTGGAGATCCAGGCAGTTGATAAAATATATGATAGGGACGCATCGGACATATTTGGGATATATGAAAACAAGATAATAGTGATGATACATTCAGGATCGAGAGGTCTTGGCCACCAGATATGCAGCGACTATATCAAAGTAATGCAGAAAGCTTCAGATAAATATGGCATAGATGTGCCGGATAGGCAGCTTGCCTGTGCACCTATTAATTCTCCTGAGGGGAAAAGATATTATGGAGCAATGGCTTGTGCGGCAAATTACGGGATGGCAAACAGACAATGCCTTGCCCACTGGCTCAGGGAAGCAATGGAAAGGTATTTTGGAACATCAGCGAGGAAGCTTGGGCTTTCGACAATATATGATATATCACATAATATCGCCAGATTAGAAGAACACGATATTGATGGAGTTCTTAAAAAGGTCTGTGTCCACCGCAAGGGTGCGACAAGGGCGTACGGACCGGGAAGGCCCGAATTACCGACTGCATATAGACATATTGGTCAGCCTGTAATAATACCGGGGGATATGGGGACATATTCTTATATTCTTCTGGGGACGGAAACTGCCATGAAAGAAAGTTTTGGTTCTACGTGTCATGGTGCCGGCAGGATGATGAGCCGCTCAAAGGCGAGAAAGACGATAAATGGGATCGAATTGAAAAATAATCTAAAAGCAGAAAAAGGTATAATAGTCATAGCTGATAGTATGTCAGGACTTGCCGAAGAGGCTCCTGCGGCTTATAAGGATATAAATAGAGTTGTAGAAATATCATGCATGGCCGGCCTAACAAAGAAAGTGGCAAGGCTGAGGCCCCTGGGAGTTATAAAAGGCTGAGATGCTCTGATTTTTTATATAGATGCTTTATGATAGCCCTTTTGTCTTTTTAATGATCGGGCTGGCTGCTGTTTTAAAAATGGCATATTAGTATTTTAGAGTTAGAAATAATATAAATATTCTAAGAATTGACAATATCAATATGCTATTCTGTAATGAATTAAAAAATTTATCCAAAAATGATAAAATATTTAAAAAAAAGTGGTA
>CBDUUS010000329.1:0-2040 GCA_965370465.1 uncultured bacterium
TAGTTAATAGATCATTTATTTCTTTATAATAATATCAATATCTATATTTAATTACAGGATTAAATTTATCAGCAGCCTATCTAATTAATAATCTAAATTTTTATACTATTATTAAGTTTTTTAGTAATATCATAACTTTTATCTATGCTATGCATGAAAGAACATTTATTGATATATGCCCGCTAATCTTTGATCGTCATCTTAAGGTATATGCTACAAAACTCGTTTTTCAATTTGACGGAAATCCTCAATAGTATCAACGTACACTGCACTATAAATAAACATCTTACAATAATCTATCTGCAAGCGAAAAAGATTAATATATTTAACTCCTTGTATTCTTTAATCCATTACTAATTTATTTATCATTATTTATACACAGAAATTCCAATATGATAAACGGATAATATCTTAAAAAATTATTTAATCCTTCTCAATCTGCCATTTGCTTTTGAATGCACCCTGATACTATCTATCGAGATAAGCTTTAAGAAGAAGCAATCAACCTCAGCCTCACATAAGACCTCTATATATCTGGGATTATTAGTACCTCCAGATATATTATGGTCAAGATAATTTATTTTGCTATAAGATTTATCCTTATAATTATTATAAAAAGAATAATTAATGGTGCCGCTATATTCCCCTGAGAGATTATTAGTGCCAGAGCTCTCTGCTATATCAATATCTATACATTTGGAAGCTTCTTCGGCAGCAATCATGCATGCTTTATTTAATTCTTCTTTAATGACAAAAGCCCTTCCAATATCGACGATCATGCCTACAATCAGTAAAAATATAGGTATCAATATTATCATCAGGACAAGAGCTGAGCCTCTATTATTCTTTAATTTAGAAGTCAATTGTACCAAAACAATTACCACCCAGCCAAATATTAGCATCAGAATCACTCCCGTCCGAGCCAAGGTTTATTGACCTGTACCCATTAACGGGATTACTAAAATATATATGGATACACTCACCGCTTTGAGCGTAGAGATATATATGAACCTGGCTTTCCTCGCTGCCGGAATATTCAAAATACGCTGTCGCTTCTATACTTCCCTGCTCTGAAGGACTGGTATTTTCATTTATTATTTCTACCCTGTCTATTCCCCTGCCATTATAACGGACAATATCTTCATACACATGAACTCTGGATATTTTTTTCTCTTCTTCTCCATCAAGCAATTCAGTATTATCGATTATCCAGCCTATTTTTAGATCCATATGACACTCCTCGCCATCTCCATTCTCATGCCATTTGGTGAAAATATATCTCGGATTTTTTTCAATTGTCACTTCACCATGTATTGGCGAAGAGTAAAACCCATCTTCAACCCAAATGGTTTGATATTCAAAATGACTTGTATCTACCCATTCCTGATCTGTATAATACCGCCAATACCCGGATTGTATCACCTGTGAAGTATTGACCCAGACCTGTCTTGTTCTTGTTTCCCAATGCGATGTGTCTACATTTCTATAAGCAATATATGATTGCCAGTAACCTGAGCTGACCCAGACATTATAATATTGCCTTACTTTCGCCTCACGAAGATAGCATGTATATTTGATTGCATATACTCTTCCGCCATAACTCGGCCTGTAATCTATTATATCTTTATATGCTCTATATCTATTACCTTTATAACTAATAGTAACTTTTCCGGCAGGTTTGGATGCAAAAGAATATACTCCCCAGCCATATTTGCTTGTCCCTACATATATAATTAGATTTACAGGTACCCATGTTATTATATCCCTATATCTCCGTTCCCAGTGCGAGGTGCTGATCCATCTGCGGTCTATATATGGCATCTGTACAGATGATGTTACCCATATATCATATTCTTCAGCTCTCCAATATCCCTGGCTTGCAGTATAGCTGGTATCTATCCATTCTTTTTTCTGGACATCTTTATAATAGCCGTCCTGGACCAATACTTCTTTATTCTCCCAGTGGGATGTATTTACCCAGATTTCTTCTTCATCTGAAGAATCGACCTTTATCCAATCTTCAGCATACAAGTAACTTGA
>CBDUUS010000330.1:0-2035 GCA_965370465.1 uncultured bacterium
GATTTTACTCTTATGCAATAATAATTTATTATTATACTTGCTCAATTATAATGAAATCAGATAGGAGAAGATGTTTAAAAAACAAATAAATATTGGCAATAAAGAAACATACAGATTGATAGAAGATGTGGAGAAAAGCATCAGGAGAGTATTTAAAAAGAAGCTAAAAAAAATTATTATATTTGGTTCTTATGCAAGAGGCGACTATGATGATGAATCGGATATTGACTTTATGGTGCTTGTCAAAGGCAGGGATTTAAAGAAATTTGAAGACATGATTTTGGATATTGAGGTGGATTTATCTATAAAATATGGCAAGCTGCCTTCTATATTCATATACAATATAGATGATTATTATAGCGACATTGATGTAATAGATCTGCTTAAAAATATAGAAAGCGAAGGGATCGAATTTTATGCAGCATAATATAAAGGATTTAATACTTTATCGTGAGTTTATCAAAAATCAAATTTGGAAGAGGAGATAAAAAGATGTCAGATTATGAAATAGCCAGAGAAAGATATAAAGAAATAGGAGTGGATACTGAAAGCGCGCTCGAGCTTCTAAGCTGCATACCGGTATCCCTGCACTGCTGGCAGCTTGATGATGTTGCAGGCTTCGAGAACCATGACGAGCCGCTATCGGGAGGGGGCATACTCTCTACAGGCGGATATCCCGGCAAAGCAAGAGATCTTGCAGAGCTGCTGACTGATTATGAAAAGGTGCTGACCCTTATACCGGGAAAGCTAAAAGTCAATATACATGCCATATATGGAGACTTTAAGGGGCAGAAGGTAGACAGGGATAAAGTTTCCCCACAGCATTTTACAAAATGGATAGACTGGGCAAAGGAAAACAATGTAGGTATAGACTTCAATCCATCGCTTTTTTCCCATCCTCTCGCAGAAAGCGGATACACGCTTGCAAGCAGTGATAGGAAGATAAGGGATTTCTGGATAGAACATGTTAAAAGGAGCAGGGAGATCTCAAATTATATAGGAAAAGAGCTTGGTACGGTCTGCATCAATAATATCTGGATACCGGATGGGTCCAAGGATAATACGGTAAGCAGAATGGAACATAGAAAGATCCTAAAAGGTTCCTTAGATGAGATCTTTGAGAAGGATTATCCGGAAGAAAATATGATGGATGCAGTTGAGAGCAAATTATTCGGGATCGGCATTGAATCATATACAGTGGGCTCCAATGAATTTTACTTAAGTTATGTACAGCAAAAGGGAAAGCTTATAACTCTTGATACAGGGCATTTTCATCCTACCGAACTGGTATCTGATAAGATATCGGCCGTGCTTCCATTTGTAAAGGGAATAATGCTCCACTTAAGCAGGGGCGTAAGGTGGGACAGTGATCATGTTACCACCCTTACGGAAGAGATAGTGGCGATAATGCAGGAGATAGTGCGGGCAAGGGCCCTGGACAGGGTATATATAGGGACCGATTATTTTGACGGCTCTATCAACAGGATCGGAGCGCTGGCCCTCGGAGCAAGGACAATATTTAAGGCCCTGCTTTTTGCTCTCCTTGAACCGGCAGATATGCTTAAAAGCCGTGAAGATGACGGAGACCTTTTTGGAAGGCTTGCACTTCTTGAGGATCTTAAGACCGCACCGGCAGGCATTGTCTGGGAACAATTCTGTAAAACAAGCGGGGTCCCGGGAGATTTTAAATGGGCAGGGTCCGTTGCAGAATATGAAAATGAAGTGTTAAAGAAAAGATGAAAAAAAGGTTAAGGGTAATAGATACGGGACACCTGAGCGCTGCTGAAAATATGGCCATGGATGAGGCCATGCTGGAGGCAAGGGAAGAAGGAGCGGCTGGCGATACCATAAGATTTCTTAGTTTTAGTCCCCACGCTGCTCTTATCGGCCAGTTTCAGACAGTTGAAAAAGAGCTGAGGGTCGATTACTGCAGAGAGAAGGGAATAGATATAAACCGCCGGATCACAGGCGGGGGAGCGCTTTACTGGAACAGCAGCGATATTGGATGGGAAATATTTTCGACCAGGGGAGGATT
>CBDUUS010000331.1:0-2030 GCA_965370465.1 uncultured bacterium
TCATTATTTTATAAAAGAATTCACAAATATTTATTGTCTTCCCTTTAAATCCTTAACTTTTCAATAACTTCCATATTTAATTCAATTCCCAACCCGGGTCTGGTATCATCAATTTCAATAAAACCATTTTTAGCTTTCGGAGAGCCCGATATATAAGCATCCGAGAATCCACCTTTCTGTTCTTCTTTTTCCCAGGAGGGCACGCATGTATCTTCTGCCCATCTGACCATGGGACATGACATAGCCAGGTGTATAGTCTCGGCATAAGCTACGTGAGGAGCATATGGCATATTAAAAGCTTCTGCCAGGGCTGCTACTTTTTTAGCTTCAGTAAG
Source organism: uncultured bacterium (assembly GCA_965370465.1). Classification (GTDB taxonomy): domain Bacteria; phylum Actinomycetota; class Humimicrobiia; order Humimicrobiales; family Humimicrobiaceae; genus M55B120. Next base: position 336 of record CBDUUS010000331.1, read on the forward strand.
TCCTCCCATTCTCCTTATATCCGGCTGCACAATATCCACAATCCTGTTTACGATCAATTCCTTATATCCAAACCTTGTAAATTCATGTTCGCCTGCTGCAATTGGTGTTTCTACTTTTGAACATAAATATTTGTACCCTTCAAAATCATCAGGAAGAAGCGGCTCCTCTACCCAATCAAGATTGTATTTTTCGAGCCTCCTGATCATCTCAACTGCATAATCAACTTCTGCCCAGCCCATATAGGGATCGATCATAATGGATATATCATCTCCCACAGCTTCCCTGACTGTTTTTACCAGCATCTCATTGCGTGCCATACCTTTTTTGCCTTCAGACGGTCCGGCGCAGGCTCTTTGCTTTACTCCCAAATAACCCTGCTCCTTATAATCTTTTGCTTCTCTGGCAAGAGTTTCATAATCAGGATCATAAAGATCGCTCGGATGCAAATTGCTGGCATAAAGCTGGATTCTATCTTTAGTTTTTCCTCCAAGCAGCTTATATACCGGCACTCCCAGAGCCTTGCCTTTTATATCCCATAAGGCAATATCAATTCCACTTATTGCCTCAATTGCTGCGCCTTTACGTCCAAAAACTATAGAGGCCCTATACATCTTATCCCACAGGGCCTCTGTATCAAAAGGATCCGCACCGATAAGAAAGTTTTTAAAATGGTTTTCAATCATTACTTTGCCGGCTGCTTCCGTACCTCCCCCACAAAAACCATATCCTTCTATCCCTTCATCGGTCCTTATTATAACAATAGGAACGATCCAGTGGTTTCCCCCTGTCCACATAGCCCTGTCTTTTCTATATTCCTGATAAGGCTCCATTGGACCAACCAGTGGTGAATATCTGATGAACTTTGCAAAACCTTCTGACTTTGTTGCAGCTAAATCAATTACTTCGATTTCTGTTATCTTCATTTAACTCCTTCCAATACAAGAATTGGCTCCTATTTGATTAGATCTTACCACTCGGAAATTTTTTATCTAAAATTGATGGATCGTGGCTGGTTATTATTATATCTGCATTATCTTTAATTATTTTATATGCCTCAAAACATTCCCACAAATTATAGAAAAGACCGATCGGATGGTTGTTTATTACATTTTCTTCAAAAAAAGCAACATCCGAAGTAAATACTATCCGGCCTTTTCTGCTCTGGACCTGGACTGCCATACATCCGGGAGTATGTCCGCCGACCCAGAAAGCTCTTATACCGGGTAATACTTCAATCTCATCTTCAACAAAAATTATTTTTTCCGGAGGCATTGCAGCAATATATTTAATTGGCTCTGTAGGAAAAAGAGCATCATTATAATAATATGGCCTGTCTTTTTTCATATATTCCATCCAGCCCTTTTTTGATAAAACCACCTTTGCGTTTGGAAAAAGTCCAACATTTGATGAATGGTCATGATGCAGGTGGCTGATAAAAACATAGTCCACTTCTTGAGGGTCTATATTCGATTTTTTAAGTATAGATCCTATTTTTTCTTCTTCCGGCAGATTAAAAGTGATCTTTCCGCCAAACTCTTCATCAAGCATTTTATTTATAACTTCTACATCTCCGCAACCGGTATCAATTAAAATTGTATGGCCGTTACCTTTCACAATAAAGATATAGGTATAAAGATTATACTCTTTTCCCCAATCACTAAGAAAAAACATTTCCGGACCGGGAGCTTTTGTAA
>CBDUUS010000332.1:0-2001 GCA_965370465.1 uncultured bacterium
GAAAGATGAATAAATATTTAATTTTTCAACTTATACATCAAAATGGATATTATAACAGATAGGACTATTAATCAATAAAAAATTGATTATTGACATTTAAATAAACTTAACCCTGATATCTGGAGATGAGCCATTTACTATCTCAATGGGAATCACCTTCTACAGCTACCTGGGTTTTACAATATTCACGGCTCCCTACCCAGAATGTAATGGGCCTGCTCTCATTAAAATAAACACCGTATCCCCGGGTGCTCATAAAAAAGGGGGGTATTTTTACCTCTTTCCAAATAGATTATCATATTTAATAGTTAAAATCTTTTTTAGGCCATTTGCCATTTTAAAATAAATATCATTTTCTATCATCTCAAGAAATGTCTTTCTAAGACCATCGAATTTATAGAAGATATTTTTATATGCTTTTTTATCAATTTTTAAATATTCGGCCAGAGCAATAAAATCAGAAAGTGATATTTTATTTCTTTTGCCATTAATAGTCAGTGCTGATTCATCTTCTCCGGGTAGATATAATTTCGAACAGACAAGATCATAACAGGGTGCCAGATGGTAATTACCATCTGTGTCTGAAATAAGCGACCAGTTCTTTAAATGCATATCGCCGTTTCCTATTAAAAAACAAAAGATTATCCTGTCCATAAAATCTATTAGATCAAGATAAGGACTTTTTGAAAATTTTAAGATTGTATTTCCTACTTTTTCAAGAGAAGCTTCATATTTGGAATCAGAGGGTAGTCCCATCAGTTGAGCCAAATCTTCGATATGTATCCTATTTCCAATATTATCCCTATCAAATCTCTTGACAATATAACACAGTTTCCTGTCAGCGAGGTAAAATAATCCATGTGGCGGGACTTCCATGCCAGAGATTTTGGCCATATTCATACACAGATTTTCATTTTGAGGCAACTCCGGATATTCACCAGGTTCAGGTTTTAAGATATGTGTTCCCCCTGTCTGGACGATCTCTATTGAATTATTTTTTTTATTCAAGACCACAGAAGCCTTTATCTGCACCCCTGAGATAGACATCTTTCCAATATTTTTACTTATTTCAGGAACAATTTCAGAGGTTTTAAAATTAATGACCGGGGTCTTCTCTTTACCAAATATTTTTTTAATGCAACTTCTGTGATAAAGAGCTCCATTTTCAATTTTTTTTTGGCAGCATAAGCAAATATTCATTTTAAATGTCCTATCATTCTATAGCCGCTTCCCCTACTCCATAGGTCTGATGGTCACTGCACCGACCATATCTTCTCCTACATTAAGCAACAATTCAAATTTGTTATTTTTATCGATTTTCAATTTTGAAACAGTCAGCTCAAGTAAAAATCCTTCCGGTAAAAGATTTTCAAAAAATGGAAAGAGTCTGTCTGAATAAAACTTCATCCTGGATACCGGCATTGTTTTACTGATTGGTTTTGAATCCTGATCATTTGCATATTCATTATCATAATTGAATTCATAGCCATCTTTTGTCCTTAAAAGAATACCTGCTTTTTTATTATTGTAATAAATTACTGCTTTATAAGTCATTATTTATCTCTCTTGGAAGTTCTACGGGACCCAGAGTCTTCCCAAATAATCTTAAGACCTTATTTAGAGTATCCGTTCTAAAGGATGTTTTGCCCTGTTCTATATCTCTTATAAATCTTAGGCCCACGCCTGCTTTTAGTGCAAGTTCCTTCTGGGTAAGACCTGCAGCTTTTCTTTCGGATTTTATGAAATTACTGATCCTATTTTTATTTTTCATAATTTTATTTATACCTTAAAAGGTATAAATTGTCAATAATTGATACAGTATTATACTTTTTAAGGTATAAATAAAATGATATTATATCTTTAAAGGTATATTTAGTTGTCAAAGTATAATATATATACCCGGATAATTAAATATCTTTTTAACCATCTATCCCTATTTCTCATTCCTCATATAAATATTTGTACAGGGATAAGGTATCTCTATGCCGACCTTATCAAACT
>CBDUUS010000333.1:0-1995 GCA_965370465.1 uncultured bacterium
GAATGGGCAGAGGAAGCAAAAAATATTACTTATCTGGAAATTGCAAATCTTATCAGAGAGTATCCTGAAAGAGAAGATGAGATGTTTAAGACCTTAAGCTATTTTGATAATCTTAATCTGTGCAGTAATATCAGTGCAAAAACAATAATAACCTGTGCACTCAAAGATACTATATGTCCCCCGTCCACTATATTTGCAGTATATAATCATATAGAATCAGAAAAGAATATGGAACTTCTTCCATATTCTGTACATGATATTGCCGCATCTATCCGGTTTGATGAAAAGAAGCTTGAATATATAAAAAAGAACCTGTAAAGATACATTTTGTTAAGTCTACTTTACAAAATGATATACATTTTATAAATTAACCTTAATATTATGTATGATATAAATGAATCACAGTGTTCCACTGTTCTATTTTGGGTTACTGGATTAAGATGACAGGCAGATAATTATTTAGGAAGAAATACCGGCAAAAACATATATAATAATAGAAAAGGAATGATCTATGGACTATCTTATAGGCTTTGATATCGGAACAACCTCTACAAGGTGTATACTAATTGATGCAAACGGCAGGCTAATAGCATCTGCCACCAGTGATTATCCTATGGATACCCCGGGGCCCGGATGGGCCGAGCAGGATCCGGATAACTGGTGGGAAGCAACAGTGATCACTATAAAAGAGGTCATAGAAAGATCAAATGTAAATCCTTCCTATATATCAGCCATTGGACTATCGGGCCAGATGCACGGCTCAGTATTTCTGGACAAAAAGGGTAAAGTAATAAGGCCCGCACTTCTGTGGTGCGATCAGAGGACGCAGGCTCAGTGTGACAGTATATATGACATTTTTGGAGGGGAGCTTGAGTTTATTAAGCTATCCTACAATAAGGCTCTTACCGGCTTTACTGCTCCCAAGATACTCTGGCTACGCGAGGTAGAACCGGAAAATTATAAAAAGTTAGATAAAATACTGCTTCCCAAAGATTATATAAGATATAAGCTGTCAGGGACCTTTGCCACTGAAGTATCGGATGCCTCCGGTACCATCCTTATGGATATAGCAAAAAGAAGCTGGTCAGACACCATACTTGAAGGGCTGTCTATAAATAAAGATATACTGCCCCCGGTATATGAATCATCAAAGGTCACCTCACAGGTATCAGAGGAAGCCGCAAAAATAACCGGCCTAACTGCGGGAACTCCCATAGTAGGGGGAGCAGGGGATCAGGCCGGGGGAGCTGTAGGCTCAGGCATTGTAGAAGAAGGGATAATCTCAGACTGTCTGGGAACCTCAGGTGTTGTATTTGCCCACACTGGCAAACCCTCTTATGATCCCGCGGGGAGGCTTCACTGCTTCTGCCACGCTGCAGAAGACGCCTGGCATCTCATGGGGGTGACCCTGGCTGCTGCAGGTTCATATAAATGGTATTATGACACATTTGGCGTATCACCCGATATATCAAAAACATATCCTGATCTATCTGGCTATGAACTTTTAAATAAACAGGCCGAAGAGGCAGCACCAGGCTGCCAGGGTCTTATCTTCCTGCCATATCTTTCCGGAGAGAGGACCCCTTATGCAGATCCCTATGCCCGGGGAGTATTTTTTGGACTATCATATATACATGATCAGACTCACTTCGCCCGGAGCGTACTTGAAGGAATATCTTATTCACAGTATGACTGCTTAAATCTCATGAAGGATCTGGGCATTACTTCAAATAAGGTAGTGCTTTTTGGCGGAGGGGCAAGGTCAAAGTTATGGAGGCAGATAATATCTGATATATTTGATACCAGAATAGTCACATTAAATGTTGAAGAAGGACCCTCTTATGGCGCTGCGATACTTGCAGGCGTGGGAGCCGGCATATACAAGAATGTCAAAGAAGCTACTAAAAAGATTATAAGGGAAAATACTGAGATAGATCCAATAGCTGATAATGTATCAAAATATGCTAAATACTATAAGGTATACCAGTCGCTTTA
>CBDUUS010000334.1:0-1995 GCA_965370465.1 uncultured bacterium
GCATATCAGAAGCTCTCCAAAGACCTGTCTGGGCCCGCATGACGCCAGAGGAAATAATATGATTAATAGGCAGAATATTGCAGCAGCAATTATTATTCCAGCTACTCTTTTTATAGATCCACGTGATATTTTAACTATCACTATTTTGGCTGTCCTTCATTTGGGACCACGCAAATCATACTTAATCCATTTTCGCCGGCTATAAACTGGTGAAGCATCCCGGGAGGTACCAGTATGAAGTCATCTTTTTCTATAGCGATCTTCTCATCGACTTTTAGCACATGCCCGCTGCCTGAGAGTATCGCCACTTCATGTTCCCATGGATGGGTATGTTTTGGGGTATGTCCCAGGGGCTTGATCTCAAATAGCCTCATGGCAAAATTAGGCGCCCCGTCCTTCTCCGTTATCATTGGAAAGAATTTTATACCGGAGACTTCGCCGTCATTCATGATTATAGGATTTGATTCTGATTTCTTTTTGATCTTCATAGTCTACTTTCTGTTTATAAAAAATTATAATAAATTATACCCGAAAAAGATAAATTGAAAAATATAAAAACCCTCCTGCCTTTATTCCAGGCCCGAGGGTTTTTAATATCACAAATATATTGCTCTGTGAGCCTATCCGGGAATTGAATCCTGGCTTGTTCTCGAACAGGTTCCTGGTTTTATTACTGATTTAATATATTCTGGAAGAACTGATTTTTCTCAGCTTCATTATATCCCACGGCACTTGCTTTTCCGAACCATTGCGGCCATGAATTAAAAGTCGTCACTGTAATATCTCCCCGCTGCATGGAAAGCAGCACAGGAAGTATTTCAGCTGCCTGTGCAAGCGAGATATTGGTATATATAAACTGTCCCATAGTTCCCATAAAACCTGAAAGGTTTCCCGAATTAACCATGCCTTTCTTCTGCAGCAAAAGCTCTGCAAGCATCATCGCAGATTGCTTCTCTCTTGCATATGCACCTCCGCCATAAAGTGTTCTTCCTTTCCTTGCGCGGGTGAGCGCCAGTGCCTGTCCGCCATTTATATGGTGGACCCCGGGTCCGAGATAGCATCCTGAAAATCCATCAGCAATATTTTCTTCGACAGTCACTGTGACCCCTCCCATCCAGTCGATAAGAGGAGGAAAACCGTCGAAATCTGTGATAGCATAAAAATCTATTTTCCCTCCAATAAACTGCTCGAATTTTGATACTGCATAATCATGTCCGCCTACAGCATGATATCCATTTATTTTTCTTCCGCCAAACCATGTATCTCTCGGTATGGTCACCAGATACATTTTTCCAGTATCAAGATTCATATGGACAAATATATTAATATCTGTTCTTCCGCTTACTCTGCCGCCAGCACGGTCCGCTGCACTATCATCACCCCAGATTATAAAATTTACCTTGCGTCCAGCATGAAATCCTGAAGCTCCTGCAGATGAAAAGCTCCCTCCTGATACCGGTGCAGCAGCAGGTGCTCCTTCATATGGGGTAATGCCATAGCCTGCACATAATTGAGAAAATTCCTGAGACTCTAAAAAACCATCAAGTACTTTTTCCCTGCTCATACCTCCGGACATCCTGCTCAGCCATGTACCATATCCATCAGCATCCGGGTCGCGGTCAAAAAACGCCCTGTATATTATTGTTAGGAATGCTTCATTACTGTGATTATTGCTGGTAAACTCTTCACTAAAGACAAAACCGTGGGCAACATCGGCACCTGTCTTTGAACCATTCTGAAGTCTTCCCACCCATTCATTGAGTCCGTCTGAATCGGGCTGCCTCCCAAGACACTGCACATAGAACCGTGTGACAAAAGACTGGACCTGCTCGGCTGATCCTCCTGTCAATGCAGCCGGCATAATCATCACTATTAGCATTACTATAATAGCAGATACCATCAGTAATCTTATTTTTGAAAATATTTTTTTCCTCATCACCTGTCCCCTATCTATATATTATTTAATACATTTATTTATTTTTTCATAATATAATA
>CBDUUS010000335.1:0-1981 GCA_965370465.1 uncultured bacterium
AAGTTTCAGGAATATAGAGGACATATTAAAACTTCTTACTGTAAAAAAAGGTGGGAACAAATGGCTCAAACCTATAGAGACAGTAATAGTGCTCAGGATAAATAGCTTTATCCATATGGCAAATATTGACTTTATACAGGAGGTGCCCGGCGATGTAAGATCCTATATCCTGGAGAAAATGAATAATACTCCAGCAGGAAAGATGCGGGATCCAGCAAAAACCGGCAGCGGCCCTGCTGATATAATAATGGAAATAGGCGGTGAAACAGAGCTTGAGGATTTTTCAATGGCTGTCAGGTCACAGTTACTTGATTTTGCCGGAGATTGCAGGGACGGCCCTGATTCAAAAGTTTTTCTTGATTATGATAAAATAATACTCCCGGTAAGAGTTGGAAACTGGAAAGAGGGAGACAGATTCTATCCGCTGGGTGCAGGCGGCAGTAAAAAACTTCAGGATTTTTTTACTGACAGAAAGACACCGGTAAATGAGAGGAAAAATATACCTATTTTCCATGACAGGGAAAAAATAATCTGGATAGGCAATATGAGAATAGATGATAGAGTAAGGATCACTTCCGGGACATCAAGGATCCTATGCCTGGAACTATTTGAAAAATAATCTTTATATGCTTTAATAAAACCAGGTTCCTATGAGGTGGCAGATGAGTAAATACAGAATAATAAATGAAGGTGGAAAAAAGATATTGGTATATGATGATGAAATAGTAAAGGTCCTTATAGACGAGCCTACTTTGAAAAAAAAGGTGAAAGAGCTAGGGGCGCAGATAAACGAAGATTACAGGGATACGGACCTTGTCCTGATCTCGGTATTAAGGGGCTCATTTATTTTTGTGGCCGATATCTGCCGCGAACTTACGATACCTGTAGTATTCGATTTTATGGCCGTATCAAGTTATGGTGATTCCAAAGTCAGCTCCGGGATAGTAAGAATAACAAAGGATCTGGAATTCAGCATAGAGGGCAGGGAAGTCCTGATAATCGAGGATATTGTCGATTCAGGCAGGACCCTAAATTATCTTGTCAAGAATCTAAAAGCAAGGAATCCTAAAAATATAGAAATATGCGCCCTGCTTGATAAAGATGTCCCCAGAAAGATGGAAAACAGGGTAAAATATAAAGGGTTTGGTATTCCGAATAAATTCGTAGTAGGCTATGGGCTTGACTATGCTGAAAGGTACAGGAATATTCCTTTTATAGGATATATTGAAAATGAATAATATTTGTATTAGTATTACAGGTTGATATAGATTTGTAAAAAAGGAGTTGTTTAAGGCTTGAAAAATAATTTTGATAAAAATAAAAAAAGACTTGGGGGAAGAGGCTTTAAAAATATTGCATTGCTTATCCTCCTTATAGTCATTATGTTCTTGATCTTCAGGAATCCGTTTTTTTTATCTCCGGAAGTGATCGAGTTCAGTATGGATGAATTCGTTTCCGCAGTTGAGAATGGAAGGATAAGTTCAGCAGTACCCCTTTCGGTAAAAGCTGAAAATGGAGTCATCGAGGGAGAACTTGCTGATGGTACAGTATTCGAAGTAGCTTTCCTTTCTGATTATGATATAACACAGTATCTTCTTGACAAAAATATAGCTTTCAAGGTTGATAATCAACAACAGTCCATATGGTTGCAGATCCTTATAAGCGCCATACCGTTCATAATAATGTTTGGTCTTATATTTTTTATGATGAATCAGCTGCAGGGCGGAGGCTCAAAAGTCATGCAGTTTGGAAAGAGCAAGGCGAAACTTGCAAATAAGGGAAAACAGGGGGTGACTTTTAAGGATGTGGCAGGAGTGGATGAAGCTGTAGAAGAACTGAGAGAGATCGAAGAATTTTTAGAGATCAAATATATACCACCAATAAATGAGGAAGAATAAAATGAAAGACGAAGACGGTTATTTCTACATCGATGAAGATGGGAAAAAATGTAGATATGAAGACGAGGAAGAATAAAATGGCA
>CBDUUS010000336.1:0-1970 GCA_965370465.1 uncultured bacterium
TTCAGGTCCGATTTTCTGGAAATATCTATAAGATCAGGCAGCAATGCTACTTCGCCGTCATCCCTTATGACCTCGCTTATTATGCCTGCAGGGTAAAGGCTGCTTATATTTGCCAGATCGACTGCTGCTTCAGCATGGCCGGCACGTATCAGCACCCCGCCCCCGAGCGCCCTTAAAGGAAAGATATGTCCGGGGATGGAAATGTCTCCGGGCTTTGTTCCTGATCCGGTAAAGACCTTTATAGTATGTGCCCTGTCCCTCGCAGATATTCCACTGCCGCTTATAGTTCTGGCATCAATAGAAACTGCAAGGGCACCTATATTGGATGATGGATTATTATTTTCATAGCTCATCATAGGTATTTTTAGTTCATTGAGTCTTTTCTGCATGCAGGGCAGAAATATCATTCCCCGGGCATGGGTAATAAAAAAGTTTACGGAAGCCGGAGTTACCTTTTCAGCAGCCTGAAAGAATACACCCTCATTGTTCCGGGATCTATCATCTACTATGATTATTACCCTGCCCTTTTTTATAGCCTCTATGGATTCTTCAATAGTTGAAAAAGTAGACGGCTTTTCATTAGATGAAACCATTTTTTTCTAATTTCTCCTTTAATATCCTGTCATTTTTTAAAGATGCATCTGTATTTATTATTTCATGGCGGGAAAGATAATTAACTATATACCTGGCCAGCATATCTGCTTCGATATTGACTGTCTCACCGGCTCCTTTCTTTCCCAGCGTGGTATTTTCAAATGTATGCGGGATTATAATGGTCTTAAAGCTATCACTTTCTACTTCTGTTACCGTAAGGCTTATACCATCAATTGTCACAGAACCCCTTGCGGCTATAAAGGGTGCTATTTTATTATCAAGGCTAAAAGTCATCTCATAGGACCTGCCAATCCTTTTTATGTCTATTATGGTTGCCGCTCCGTCAATATGGCCGCTTACAAAATGGCCGCCCAGCTTATCTCCCGGAGATAATGCATCCTCCAGATTTACCATATCTCCTGCTTTTGCATCTCTTAGATTCGTATATTTAAGCGTGCCTGATGATATATCAAAGGTAAAACTGCCGGAGTTATGGCTTTTTACAGTCAGGCATACGCCATTTACCGATATTGAATCACCGGTATTTATATCCTCAGATAGCTTTCCGGCATTTACCTTAAATTCCCTGTCTTCACCCATATCTATTATCTGATTTATTATACCTGTCTCTTTTATTATCCCGGTAAACATTTCACACCTCCGGTATTTTTTGCAGGATATGCGGTGATAAGCATATCGTCTCCTGATTTATTAAAAGAATCAAATTCCAGCTTAATGCTGTCTTTGATTTTGTCTGCACCGATTTTTCCAAACATATCAAAACAGCTGTCACCACCGATGATCTTTGGAGCGATGAATATCTTAAACTTATCAATCAGAACAGATCTAAGAAATGAAGTAAGAACTGCCGGACCGGCTTCAATCATTACAGATATTATATTATATTTATCATATAGGACCTTAAGTACTTTTTCAGGGTCCCATCTTTTAGAACTGCTGTATTCTATATTAACGGAAGCTTTTCCGAGGAGCTCTTCTTTCTCAACCGATACATTTTTGCTTCCGGAACGGGAGCCTGTAAATACAATGGTTTTTATTTTACAGGCTGTCCGGACTATCTGAGAATTTAAAGGTATCCTCAGATGAGAATCCAGCACCACTCTAATAAATCTATTATTGTCACAATCTATAAAATGTTTAAGGTTAAAATCCTCAGAGGCTGACGTGTCATTTTTTGGAAAGAGTGTAGGATCGTCGGCTATGATAGTATTAATGCCGGTCAGGACGCAGCCATACTCTCTCCGGAGGTCCTGTACAGTATTTCTTGAAGAAAGACAGGTGATCCATTTCGAGTCGGAGGTCGCAGTCGCAAGTTTTCCATCGATGCTTGAAGCTATCTTAGCGCAGACAAAAGG
>CBDUUS010000337.1:0-1967 GCA_965370465.1 uncultured bacterium
CCCAGAATCATAGTAATGGGGATATAAAGTTTGGAGAGGTATATTTTGGACCAATATTGGATGGACAGCATAAAACTGTTGGGTTTAAAATAATAATAAAGGATATTACAAAACAAAAAGAGCTTGAAAGACAATTAAAAAAATCAGATGAAAAGATCGATGTATTTATGGAAGCTTCTCTGGATGGAATAGTTATTCACAATAATTGCGTGATCGTAAAAACGAACAGATCTTTTTCAACATTATTTAATTCCGGACCAGATGATCCAGCTGGCAGGGACATCATGGAGTTTATAGCAGACGGGGATAGAGGGAAGCTCTCCAGCAGGATCATAGAAAAAGGAGCAGGAACATATAAAATATGCGGACTTAGAAGCACAGGAAGTAAAGTTTATCTTGAAGCATCAGGAAGGACCATTACCTATGATGGCCAGAAGATGCGCATGGAAATATTCCATGATATAACTGAGCTGAAAAAAGCTGAAAAAAAGATAAAATATCTTAAATTTCATGACGGCCTGACAGAACTTTATAGCCGAACATATCTGGAAAAAGTTCTTGAAAATGTTTACCGTGAGAGGAATCTGCCCATGAATTTTATTATATGTGATTTAAACGGCCTTAAACTGGTTAATGATGCCTTTGGTTGCAGAGAAGGGGACAAGCTGCTAAAAAGAGTTGCAAAGATACTAAAATACTGTGCCAGGAGAGAAGATATTGTAGCGAGGTGGGGAGGAGATGAGTTCTTTATCCTGCTTCCCAGATCGACTTCTCAAGAAGTTGAAGATATAGTCTATAAAATCAGAAATATATGTACGCATACAAAGGATCAGAAAATACCTTTAAATGTTTCTATAGGCGTATCTGCGAAGATCGACAATAATCAGGATTTCAGGGAGGTCATTAAAGAAGCTGAAGACAATATGTACACAAATAAGCTTCTGGAAAGAAAGAGCATATATAATTCTATAATAGTATCTCTTGAAAGAATGCTCTGGGAAAAGAGCCATGAAACCAAAGAGCATGCACAGCGATTGAAAGGATTGATAGTAAGGCTTGGGAAATCTATCAATATGCCGCAGAGCAAGCTGGACGAACTGGTGCTCCTTTCTGCTTTACATGATATTGGGAAAGTGGCGGTACCTGATAAAATACTCCTTAAAAAAGGTAGCCTGAACAAGAATGAGTGGAAAATAATAAAGCGCCATCCAGAGATCGGATATAATATTGCAAAAGCTACTCCCCAGATAGCTATGATAGCTGATGATATACTGTCGCATCATGAGTGGTGGGATGGAAGCGGTTATCCTCAGGGTCTTAAAGAGGATGAGATCCCGTTAAATTCTTCCCTCACATCAATTGTGGATGCCTATGATGTAATGATAATGGGAAGGCCGTACAGGGAGCCCATACCTGTAGAGGATGCCAGGAAGGAATTATTAAAATGTGCTGGAACACAATTCAATCCCGGTCTTGTAGAAAATTTTATAAATTATTGCTAGATAATACCGCCTCGATTAAAAAAATACCCAATAATATTTATTACGGCCATACCGGGTTTTATCAGCTTTCTTGATCCTGGTTCCTATAGAGAAATCTGATTATTCTGCCAAACAAGCCGGTCTGCTGCTTCTGTATGACCGGTTGTCCGCAAAAAGTATGATAATGGATATTATTAAGGTAGGACCTTAGCTCGATGAGTGCTGCTATAAGGGATAGAAATGCAGCGATGAAAAAACCGAATCCATATCCTCTCTCTCCAAGGTACAGGGTTACCCATGTAAATATGGCATTTGAAATGAGAAATATTACCGATATAAAGAATGCGCCCCTTCTGTCTTCAAAATACAAGAGGACAAGGACCACTATCAGGAGTATGATATTGCAATAGGCGCCAAGTACAAGAAGCAAGAATATATCAAAAGATAATGACGATATGCCAATAGCAGGCAGAAAGTAGGAACCGG
>CBDUUS010000338.1:0-1966 GCA_965370465.1 uncultured bacterium
ATTATCTCTTTCTTTTCCATTTACGTTTTTCCTTCCCTTTCTACTTTAAACTATTCATAGGGAAGTGTCTCACTTATATTGGCACAGAGGGTTTTTCCCCTTATCTAAAACTTGCTAAATATCTTTTTTAATTTGCCAATAGAAGGATTGCTGTAATACTGGCTGTCCAGCATCATTACCGGTCCTAAAGCACAGACTCCGAGACAATTAACAGTATCAAGAGTAAATTTCATATCCTCAGTGGTATCACCGGGTTTTATCTCGAGAACATTCACAATCCTCTGGAGCAGGTTCATGGCTCCCCTCACATGGCAGGCGGTACCCGTACAAACAATAATAGAATGTTTTCCCCTGGGCTCAAGATCGAAAAACTTATAAAATGATGCAATATCATAGATCCTGGTCAGCGGAACATCTAACTTGTCGCCTATATGATGCAATGCGTGCTTTGGCAGCCAGTTATACTCTCCCTGAACATCAAGGAGCATCTGAATTAAATTACTTCTCTGAAAATCATGTCTTTCTATAATTTCATCAATATCTGATATGTTTTTTACTGTCTCTTCCAATTTTATCTCCTTTACCCTCTTTAATTTGTCTATTTCAATTAAACGTTTTGAAAGCTGATCCTTTATTTTGCCCAGTGCTTTTAACTCCCCAATATTATCTGAAATACCTGAGATTTTTTTCATCTCATCTATGTCTACTTCATTTAGAATGTATTTAACTTTATTGCCCTGAATCCCGGATCTTCTTATTACACCGATTTTTTCCAGAAGATTTATATTTCTATAGACAGTAGCTATTCCTATTTCAGGATCAATGGTTCCGGCCAGTTTGTGTATTTCTTCAACATTATTTTCGCCTGGAGCATCAAGAAGTATTTTGAGTATGGTATTTCTGGTGCTGGTAAATCTGAATCCGCTATCTTTTATCTTTTTCTGCCAGAAATCATATATAGTCATTATCTTTAATGGTTAATGATAATGATAATAATAATGATTATCATTATCACACTTAACTATAACTTTGTCAAGTTTTTAACTTTTCCCTAATAGTTTTTGAGAGATTTACTCATCGGATGATATTTAATTTCCTGCTATTAATTGATAAAAAGTAATCAAATATAAATAACATCATAAATTTCTAAGAATAATGCAAAAGATCAGTAATCCGGCAGTAACTGTTTAAAAACTTTGATATAATAACTATTATTACAAATTGACTACAATAAAAAATATGGGTAAATTAAGCGAGTATCTAAAATGTCAGAGATTTATAGTGACAAGTGAATTAAAATTCAAAGATACCTGCACCAAACCGGATATTTTCCATTGTGATTTTGCCTATAAGACGATTGACTGTATTTTTGACTCTCTTGAAAAAATAGCAGAAGAGATTGAGAGCCTGAAAAAGACAGAGGGAAAAGAGTAGGAGCAGTTTTCTGGGATAGGAATAGAAGACCTGCTACCTTTAAATTTAATGAAACTCTATCAGGAAAGATCAGAAAAAATCTTTGACTATTTTAGAAATATTATAATTTAGAGATAAGTCTTGATAAGATCGATAATGACCGAAAGGAATATATGCTGGATGAATCAAAGAGTAAATATGAAGATCTTTTAAAAAAATTGGTGTATTTAAGGGATTGTCTTTGAAATAGATAAAAAAGTAAGCCTGCTTGAAAAACTTCAGAAAGAGACACAGTCCCAGGATTTCTGGGATGACCGGGCAAATGCCCGGAGGACCACTCAGAAGATAACTGAAATAAAAGATATAGTTGATTCAGTAAAAAAAATAAGGGACAGATTAGAGAATGCAGAGATAGCGCTTGAGATACTTAAAAGCGGAGAAGACAGCAAGCTGGACATTGAACTGGAAGATGACCTTGCAGAGGCAGGGGAAGCACTTGCCGGGCTAGAAGAAAAAGCTATGCTGGGTGACAAATATGACAGCTACCCGGCAG
>CBDUUS010000339.1:0-1950 GCA_965370465.1 uncultured bacterium
GCTCCAGACTGGAGGAAGATGATATTGTAATATCTACATATCCATTAAAGACTGCTATGCATATAAAACAGGTGGATTACTGGATGTGGAGCGCTAATCTTGTATCCTGGCAGCCATATAAATCCAGAGATGGCATTTATTATGATAATTTCTTTAAAGTGCCTCTTATCAGGGATCTATTTGACCTTCAAAAAATATTGAATGAAAACTCTGATAAAAATATTTGGATAGCATCCATCGACTCTATTGCGAAATCTGGCCATGTCGACCCGATGATAGTCAGATTCCTTGAGGAAAATAGCCAGTATATAGTGATGACTGGAAAGGATAATATTAGCTCAGCATATCTTTTCCCGGCACTGAAGGATGGGAATAGAACTTTTTCGATGTATTCGGGTGTGATTCCTGCCGAAGATGAGATCATAGAGGTCACAGCAGATAGCAGCGGATTTACCTTTTTGTTTAATGACCGGGAGAATGTTAATTATTTACGGTATGGATGGTCCAATATAGAAAGTGTGGGTACATGGGCCAATCAGAAGTCCTCAATTATATTTTTAGATTTTGAGGAAGTTTCAGATTATTATCTTAGCCTGACTATGAGTACCTTACCTGAGCCTGAGATAGTGCAGGAAGTGGAAGTCTTTCTAAATGGAAGCAGTATTGGAAGATTTGTATTGGAAAATATAGGATTGACCGGGTATACTGCTGCCATACCCGCTGAGCTATTGGTAGAAGAATATAATATACTGGAGGTCAGATCCAAATTTTTAATGAGTCCTATGCTGATAGGTATAAATGAGGACCCCAGAAATCTGGCAACATATTTTAGCGAACTTAAGATTTATAAATGATTGTAATCCCACTGTGGAGATAATACTTAAATTATGGTAAATGTTGATAAAAAAACAAAATCAACAAAGAAAATCATATATTATATCGGAGTATTCAGGCCAAGCCATTGGTTCAAGAATATATTTATGCTGACAGGAAGTTTTACTGCTTATATATTTTTTAATGCTTCGATCAATTCCAAAACCGCATTACTCACGGTAGTTGCTTTTATATGCACCTGTCTTGCTGCCTCTGCTAATTATGGAATAAATGAAGTGATAGATTCTGAATTTGACAGGCATCACCCGGTTAAAAAAAACCGTCCCGTACCGTCGGGGAAAGTATCAAAGAAAGCAGTGCTGGCGATATCGGTCCTACTTGCAGCGGCAGCAGCTTTGATCGGTTTTTTCTTTCTGCCGCCGGGAGCATTTTTCGCTATTTTGAGTTTGATGATAATGGGATTCTTCTATAATGTCAGGCCGTTCAGGACAAAAGAACTGCCTTTTTTGGATGTTATCTCTGAATCGATCAATAATCCGATAAGGTTTATTATTGGCTGGTATGCGGTACAGATGGCATTTTTCCCTCCTGCAAGCTTTTTGATCTCTCTCTGGGCCTTTGGAGCCTTTCTGATGGCATGCAAGAGGCTTGCCGAGTACAGATATATTAATGATGATGAAAGGGCAGCAAAATACAGGAAGTCTTTTAAATATTATAATGAGGAAAGATTGATAATATCGATCATAGGGTATGTATCAATGGTGTCCTTTTCACTGGCAATAATATGTATCAAGTATTCTGTAAGCGTCATTCTGGCTGTACCTATTTTTGTAGCATCCTTTATATGGTACTTTAAATTAACACTTAAAGAAGATAGCCCGGCGAAAGAACCAGAAAAACTCCTGAAGCATAAAGAGTTCTATATTTTTACTATTTTAACTATAGTGATACTGGTGCTGGCAAAGATACTAAACCCCTATCTTGGATTCTTATTGAAAACATGGAGCTAATAGCATTATTTGATTTTGATGGGACATTGATAAAGAAGGACTCAATGGTCCTATTATTTTTCAGGTATTTTAGCCTGTCTGTCAGGAATGTGCCAAAATTTTGCAG
>CBDUUS010000340.1:0-1946 GCA_965370465.1 uncultured bacterium
GCTAATATAATATAGGATCAACAAAATAAAGTAAGGAGTACAGGGCTTATGGTTCATATGACAATCCCAAAAGACAAGGTATCGGTAAAGATCAAAACAGAATCTGCAGTAATCAAGGGCACTGTCCATACGATGGTAGACGGCAGGCTCAGTGATTATATGACTGCCCAGAGAGATAAGTTTTTACCCGTTACTGATGCAGAAGTATTTTATCTCGAAAAGAAAATCAATGAACTTGCAGAGGGTGGAGCAAAGAGAGAAGTAGTATTTATTAATACAGAAAAAATAGAAATGATTGAATATTTATAGCAGTCTGCTTTATTATGGCGAGAGAGATGATTTCTAAATAATAAGGGATAATATATATTGCAATATTAGAATATATATAGTATCGTACGAACAATTAAAGATAAGTTCTTTATTGATTTGTAAAACATGGAAAGGAAGTTTATGTCAGAAAGTATAATGGAATTGACGGATGCCAGTTTCGAATCCGAAGTGATAAATTCAGGCACTCCGGTGCTTGTAGATTTTTGGGCAGTATGGTGCGGTCCCTGCAAGATGATCGAACCAGAACTCGAGAAGCTTGCCGGAGAAAAATCAACTGATGTCCTGAAGATCGGCAGGGTCAATGTAGACGAAAATAGGGATACTTCAATAAAATATGGAATAAGCAGCATCCCGACACTTCTTTTGTTCAAAGATGGCGAAGTGGCAAAAAAGCTTATTGGCGCCATGGGGAAAGACAGGATACTCAGTGAAATCGGAGATTTCATTTAATTAATGTCAAATATATTACCGGGCACTTCAGGGTACAGCTATCCGGACCGGAACAGGACCTTTTACCCTGAAGGCCCTGATAAAAAAAGCATCTTGACTTCTACAGCTCTCATTTCAATACTGTTGAGATAAATTTTACATCCTACAGGATCCCGGATCCACATACAAGAAGTCTCATCGAATGCTAAAAAGACTTTTATCTATTTCAATAATCACTATAAGGCCCGGGCGGTCAGATCTGTGCGCCTGGGCCAGGCTCTCAGACACTCAGACATATTATACTTCACAAAATCAGTCTAATTATATAAAATCATATGATAGTTTTGGCATGTAAAGCCTTTCTGCGATCAATACTCAGGAAGCAATTAATAGGATATGAATATGTTTAGAAAAGTTGACAGCAAAGTAGATCTGGTAAAGCTTGAAGAGAAAATACTTGAGTTTTGGAAAAAACAAAAGATATTTGAAAAGACGCTGAAAAAGACTGAAAAGGGAAAGAAATTCGTTTTCTATGAGGGTCCGCCTACGGCCAATGGCACGCCGGGCGTACATCATATACTTTCAAGGGTATATAAGGATATATTTCCCAGATTCAAGACCATGAAGGGCTATCATGTATCAAGAAAAGCCGGCTGGGATACGCATGGACTTCCGGTGGAACTCGAGATAGAAAAGAAACTCGGCATCAATTCAAAGGATGAGATCGAAGAAATAGGCGTAGAAAAATTCAATAGCCTCTGCCGTGAAAGCGTTATGAAATATGAAGAGGACTGGAAGAAGCTGACTGAGCGCATAGGTTTCTGGCTGGATATGGACAATGCATATTTCACATTCAAAGATGAATATATAGAGACTGTATGGTGGATACTTAAAAGCATATGGGACATGGATCTGCTATATGAGGGCCATAAGATAGTGCCTTACTGCCCGAGATGCGGCACGCCCCTTTCTTCACATGAGATCGCTCAGGGGTATAAGGAAGTGGAAGACTATTCGGTCATTGTAAAGTTTCCCTTAAAGGACAGGAAGAATACCTTTCTATTGGTGTGGACGACCACGCCGTGGACCCTTATATCAAATGCGGCAGCAGCTGTAAATACAGGCTCCACCTATATAGAAGTCGAATATGGAGATGAAAGGCTCATACTTGTAAAGGATTCCAGCAG
>CBDUUS010000341.1:0-1938 GCA_965370465.1 uncultured bacterium
TTTATGATCTGTGAGACAAGAGTTTCTCCAATCATTCCCATTTTAAAATCCTTTTTTTCGGTTATATATTTTCCATATTGCTAAAACAGCCGCGCCATTATATAGGAGGTTGCAAGACAGTTTAAAAGTCAGGATATATCTCCTGAACCGAAGGGTATTTGTTGTTGGTGCATAGTGCACAAATATATCGGCTGTCCCAGATCAGCTTGAAACCGAGAATGCTCCATTACTCCTTTTGACAAAATAGATATAAGGACAAAGATTCTGGAGCTGAATGGCATGTCTGTTTTTGACCGCGGCCCTGACTATGATGATTACCCTCTGGCTTTTTCAGTTATATAGAGTATGAGCATATTAGTCATTTTGATTTTTCCATGCAGTGTTCCAGATATCTTCCATGATCCCATATCCCATTTTATCCAGTTCTGATAGATATTCTTCCCAGTCTTTATCTATATTAAGCTCGCCTGTAATAAATTTATAAGATGACTCTTCCACATAGGCCCATATGATATTATTAATAGTACCTATGATCGCATTGTCATCTTCATTCAATTTGAGTTTCGGATTCATTTCCGCAGTATCTCCAGCCTTTCGGGAACTCTCCAAAAATTCCAATATTTCAATTGGTTTTTTATAGTCTTCATACTCAATATCTTCATTAAGGTTAAATAATAAATTAAGGCCGTATTCACGTATATCAACAGTTCCATCTGGATTTTTAGGTGTTTTTATAGAAGGTAGAAAAACCCTGCCCTTTGAAGTATTTTTAAAAGTTACTCCCTCTACTCCCCATGCAGTTAAGGTCATTCCTTCATCAGAGTATATCGCCCAATCTAAAAACGTAAGCAAATCCTCAAAATATGGTTTGCCGGTGACATTTGACGGCACCACAAGACCCTTTCTGAAACAGTCTACCGGAGGGAGTGCTCTTATTCCAATTGTACTTTCCGGAACACTAAGAGGGACCCACTCTCCTTTGGAAATGCCGTTTTCTTTAAGCTTTTCATTCCAATTGCCGAAGCCTGACGTGATCCATGTCACCGTAACTAAGGCGCGGCCATCTTCTATTTTATTGATAAAATCTGTATTGCTCTGTGTAAAAATTTCAGGGTCCAGAATATCAGCTTCAAAGCAATCATTCAAAAAACTATAAAGTGCCCTATAGTTTTCGGTTGCGGGAGAAAAGAGCCATAAATCTTTTTTATGATCATAATACCGGGCATCTGACCATCCTGCAGATGTTCCATAACCCGCTCCCATCATGGCAAGTAAATGCGCACCATTCCAGGATGCTGTAATCGGTGTTGTATCGGGATAAAGTGTCTTTAAAAACACTAATGAATCGAATAATTCATTATACGTTTCTGGTGCATCTAAATCATGTTTCTTAAAGAGATCCTGCCTGTAGATCCATTGCTGCACCTGTATTTCTCTCTGATATCCTGGAAGAATATAATATTTTCCATTTTTTAATCTTAATTTGCCCAGTTCATCCTGGAGATCATGATCTTCTATATATGTCATAAAATTCGGCATGAGGTCCTCATAGTCGCTAAAAGGCAATAAAGTTCCATTATATGCATAACTTTCAATTTCTTCGGGCCAGCACTTTAAAATAATATCTGGAATGTCTTCCGACCCAAGGGTTCTGGATATGTCTTCACCATATGTGCTATTGTCTCCGGGGCGGACATCAAACTCAATATTTTTACGATTTTTGTATTCTTCAAGTATCAGCCAATCTTTCTGAAAGGGGTATTCTTCTATATCATTATACAAAACCGAAAAAACAACTGGTTTGCCTGCAGACGGGTTTAATGCATTGCAGCCGCTCAATGATATAGCCAGAGTCCCTATAAAGCATATTGTGGCGATCAATATTTTTTTTGAAATCATTTTATTCATCTTTTATTTTTTTAAAATATTTTATATTTA
>CBDUUS010000342.1:0-1917 GCA_965370465.1 uncultured bacterium
AAGGAAGATCAATGGCTTCAGGTAAATATGTCATAGGAATGGACTTTGGTACAGATTCAGTCCGTTCGATCATAGCGGACGTAGAAGACGGAAGGCAAATATCAACCTTTGTCTCAAATTACAGGAGATGGAAAGAAGGCCTCTACTCTGATCCATCTAAAAACCAGTTCCGCCATCACCCTCTGGATTATACTGAATCCCTTACAGAGGCGATAGTAGAAGCAGTAAAGCTGGCTCCTTCCGGGACTTCCCAAAATATAATAGGGATAGGGATAGATACGACCGGATCCACACCTGCGCCAGTTGATAGAGATGGAAAGGTGCTGGCCCTTAAGGATGGATTTAAACAGGACCCGGACGCGATGTTTGTACTGTGGAAGGATCATACAGCCATAGAAGAAGCAGAGCACATAAACAAAATTGCAAGAACATGGGGCGGAACAGACTATACAGTGTATTCAGGAGGCGTATATTCTTCAGAATGGTTCTTTTCAAAGATACTTCACATACTCAGGACCAATAATAGAGTAAGAGATAATGCCCACTCATGGGTGGAGCTTGCAGACTGGGTACCTGCGATCCTTACCGGCAATACAGGGCCGGAGGATATAAAAAGGAGCAGATGTGCTGCGGGCCATAAAGCTATGTGGCATGCCCTGTGGGGAGGCCTTCCTTCTGAAGAATTCCTAAAAGCGGTGGACCCTCTTCTTTCAGGGCTCAGGGAAAGGCTTTACACAGATACATATACTTCTGATACTGCCGCAGGCTATCTTTCTAAAGGCTGGGCAGAAAAGCTTATGCTCCCATCAGGTATTGCA
Source organism: uncultured bacterium (assembly GCA_965370465.1). GTDB lineage: Bacteria > Actinomycetota > Humimicrobiia > Humimicrobiales > Humimicrobiaceae > M55B120. Next base: position 819 of record CBDUUS010000342.1, read on the forward strand.
GTTACCGTAGGTGCATTTGATCCTCATATGGGAGCAGTGGGGGCAGGTATAACTGACAGGACCTTTGTAAAGGTAATAGGCACTTCCTGCTGCGATATGGCAGTGGCACCCCCGGAAAAAATAGGTGAAAGGGCTGTGGCGGGAATATGCGGACAGGTGGACGGCTCCATAATCCCGGGACAAATTGGTTTTGAAGCGGGACAATCCTCTTTTGGCGATGCCTATGCATGGTTTAAGGAAGTACTTATGTGGCCCGTAGAGAATCTCATAACAGATGATAAAATAGTAAAGGTGCTTAATGACAGGATAATACCGGAACTTTCAAAACAGGCAGAGAAAATAGATCCGGCAGACAGCGGACTTATCGCCCTTGACTGGCTAAATGGGCGCAGGACCCCATTTGCCGACCAGAAACTAAAAGGAGTAATAGCCGGACTATCTCTTGGGAGCACCGCCCCAAAAATATTCAGGGCCATTGTTGAGGCTACAGCCTTCGGATCGAAGGCAATAATAGAAAGGTTTATAGAAGATGGGGTAGAGATAGACCAGGTGGTGGCAATAGGCGGAATTCCGCAAAAATCACCCCTTGTGATGCAGATACTGGCGGATATTATTAATATGCCTGTAAAAGTAGCCAGTTCCTTTCAGGCTGTGGCTCTGGGAGCATCAGTATTTGCCGCAGTTGCGTCAGGCTTTTATAAGGATATATACAGGGCTCAGGATAAGATGGCCAGCGGATTTTTAAAGACCTATTACCCCAAAAAAGTAAATGTCAAAGTCTATCTTAAGCTGTACAGACTCTACAGGAAGCTTGGCAGCTCTACGGAGGATATATTAAGGGAGATCTAAATATGGATAAGGAAAATCTTAAAGAACTAAAGAAAAAGGTATTTGATGCAAATATGAAGCTTGCCGAGTCAGGGCTAATTATTTCTACATTCGGGAATGTATCCGGAATAGATAGAAAAGCCGGGACAGTAGCAATAAAGCCCTCAGGTATCCCGTACTCTGAAATGGAAATAGATGATATGGTCCTGGTCTCTCTTTCAGGAGAAAAGATTGAAAGGGAAAGTCCAAATCCATCTTCAGATACAGATAC
>CBDUUS010000343.1:0-1912 GCA_965370465.1 uncultured bacterium
TAAAGGAGCAAGGTGAAAGTCTTATTAATCGGAGGAGGAGGCAGAGAACACTGCCTGGCATGGAAGATATCTGCCAGCGATATGGTGGAAGAAGTCTATGCAGTCCCGGGTAATGCCGGAATAAAGGATATTGCCCATTGTATTGATATGGGGATATCTTTAAGAGATTTTAAAAGGATCGCAGATATGGCTGAGTCTGAAGGTATAGGGATGGCAGTAGTAGGTCCGGAAGCGCCGCTGGTGGATGGAATATCGGATTATTTTGAAAGCCGGGGCCTTGTCACTTTCGGTCCCCGCAAAGATGCTTCAATGATCGAGGGAAGCAAGATATTTACAAAAAAACTCCTTAATAAATATGGAATACCTGCAGCGGATGCAAAGTTTTTTGAAAAATCGGAATACGGAGCCGCAAAAGAATTTATAAGAAAGCGGAATAAATTTCCGGTAGTTATAAAGGCAGATGGACTGGCAGCTGGAAAAGGTGTCATGATAGCTGCTGATATGGATGAAGCTCTTCAGGCATTGGATGACTGTATGGTTAGCCGGATCTTTGGAGATGCAGGTGACAGAGTAATGATAGAGGATTTTCTTGAGGGTTATGAAATGTCTATTCTCTGCCTGTCTGATGGAAAGAAAATAATACCCATGGAACTGGCCCAGGACTATAAGAGGATCTTCGAAGGTGATAAAGGGAAAAATACCGGCGGCATGGGAAGCTATAGTCCAGTACCGATGGTAGATGAAAAGATATATGAAAGGACGCTGGACAGTATAATATATCCGACTTCAGACGCCCTCAGAAGAGAAGGCATAGACTACAGGGGAATATTATATGCCGGGATCCTGGTAAGCGGAGGAGAGCCTTATTTATTAGAATATAATTGCAGGTTCGGAGATCCGGAGACCCAGGCGGTCCTTCCCAGATTAAAAGATGATCTCACATCCCTGCTGTATGAATGTGCCAGAGGAAGCCTGTCAGTAGATTCTCTTTCCTGGGATAAAGATAAATGCATATGCGTCGTAACAGCTTCCCGCGGATATCCGGAATCTTCTTCAAAGGGTGATATCATCAGTGGTTTAGGTGATGTAAAAGGTATGCAGGGTATCGAAGTCTTTCATGCCGGCACAAAGCTTGAGGATGATGATATAGTCACAGACGGGGGACGAGTGCTGGGAATCGCTGCAAAAGCATCCGGATTTAAACAGGCAAGGCAAAAAGTGTATAGTGCTATAGAAAAAATAAGATTTAATGGAATACAGTACAGAAAAGATATTGCAAAGAAAGCGGAGGAGGACTCTTAATGGAAAAAGGTAAAAAAAGAATTGCAATAATAATGGGGAGCGTGTCTGATGAACCCATAATGAAGAAAGCTTCAGATACATTAAAGGAATTTGCAGTAGAGTATGAGGTCCATGTCCTGTCTGCTCACAGGATGCCGAATAAGACCAGGAAATTTGCTTCCGGTCTTTCTAAGTCCGGCATAAGTATTGTAATAGCAGGCGCCGGGAAAGCTGCACATCTTCCCGGAGTAATCGCATCCTATACCACTATCCCGGTTATAGGGGTCCCGATAAAAACCTCTGATCTTGGAGGGATGGATTCCCTTCTTTCAATAGTCCAAATGCCTTCAGGCGTACCGGTGGCCTGCGTAGCTATAAATGGCGCTAAAAATGCCGCCCTTCTTGCTATTGAAATACTTGCCCTTGCGGATAAGGATATTGACGATAAATTACAAAAATTCAAGAAAAACCTGGAATATTAAAAAAATATTAAATTTATCCTGCAGCAGTTATCTTTTTTATTATGTTTGATATTATTTCCCTTAGGAAATATTAAAAGCAAAGGCTGTATGCCAGAACGCCGAATATAAAAAGATTGGGAAGAGGTATTTTGGGAGCAAATAATACAAAA
>CBDUUS010000344.1:0-1912 GCA_965370465.1 uncultured bacterium
GATATCCAGCTGAAGAATACTAATAAACTTCTTCAATATGATCATATTAAAGGCATAAAGACCGGTTATACTGAAAATGCAGGTTTTTGTATTGCAGCTTATTCGGATCTTAATGGTCTTGAGCTAATTACAATTATACTTAATAGCAGTTTTGATGAAAGGGAAAATGATGTATTAAAGCTTATAAACTGGGCAGATAATAATGTAAAGAAGCTTAAGATCGTAGACTCTGAAGAAAGAATCGATACCATAAGCATAGGCACCGAAACAAAAGTCAATATAGAAATTTATCCGGGCAATGATATTGTAGAGATGGTACATATAACAAGCAATCACATAGAAATAGATCACACTCTGGGCGATGGAGGAGAGCTCCCATTAAAAAATACAGATCAGATTGGTATCATTAATGTTTCAATTAATGGCCAGAGTATCGGCACTACAGACATAGTAAGCAGGGAATCGATTGACGAACCATATATATCTCAGAATATTTCGGGAAAAAACAGAAAACAGATGATTATCATATTGATTCTTATTTTGTCATTTTACTTTTTGGTAATTATATTTATAATATTTAAAAATTTAAAAATGAAAAAAGTATAATAATGATGGAGGTAATCTAAATTGATATCAAAAAAAACCAGGGAACTTAGAATAATCAGCTTAGTAATAGCTATGGTAATGTTTTGCTCCATAATCGTAATCGGCCTATCAGGCTGTAAACCCGGTGAATCCAGCGCGGAAGAAGATCAGCAAATAGAAACAGAGGTAGAAGAGGAAGATGCAACAGGTGCAGAATCTACCGAAACTGAGGAAGTAGAAGAAACCGGAGAAGAGGAAGGCAGCATAGCAAATCTTGAGGTCACAGGCGATATTAATCTACTCAGCGGACTGGAGTTGTCTGACTCTGTCCAGAATGGAAGACCCGTAGCAGTTATGATCGAGAATAGCCCCGCTGCTCGTTTTCAGTCAGGGCTTATAAATGCTGATATTGTATTTGAAGTAGTAGATGAAGGCGGTGTTACCAGATATATAGCAATATTTTCATCAAAAGAAGCTGAAATAATGGGTCCTGTGAGAAGCACGAGGATCTACTATGCTGAAATTGCGCGGAGCTTTGATCCGATATATGTATTCTGGGGAACTTACAATGAAGCCTATCCTGTTTTAAAGACTATGGATATGGATCTGCTTGATGCAAATAGTGATGCACATGTTCCATATACAAATGCAGGTTGGAGAGACTATAGCAGAAGTGAAATAAGCTGGTCAAGTGCTTTTATTGATACACAGGGTATAAAGGAAGATGCTGCCGGACATGGGTATTCGCTTGAAGGCGGACAGTCTCCTATGAAATTCAAGCTTGATGCAGCCGACTCGGAAAAGGGCAGTATTACCGATATCGCTATTGATATCTCCCTTCCAGCATATTTAATAGATTTTGAATATGATAAGAATAAAAACAAATATTTCAAATCGGTAGCAGGAGCTCCCCATCTGGATTTTGAATCTGGAGAACAGCTCAGCCTTACTAATGTGATCGTTTTAGTAACAGCGATTGACGGACCTATAGATGCTGCAGGACATATGGCTGTAAGAACCACAGGCACTCATGGAGTTGGAAATGCGTACTATTTTATGGATGGAGATGTAGTTGAGGGCACATGGGGGAGAAGCAGTATTTTTGATCCTTTTGAATTCAAGGATATGGACGGGAATTCTGTTCTCTTTAATAGAGGTTCTACCTGGATATGCATGATACCGGGCATTGACAGATTGACTTACTAATATACCTGAAATTAATAATGTTAATAAAATTGATTTGAAAGATAACAAAGATAAAAAACAGCTTACACAGAGCAGTGTACTGGGAAAGATTCTTTTTTCCAGCAGGGAGATAAAAAATAAG
>CBDUUS010000345.1:0-1901 GCA_965370465.1 uncultured bacterium
AGCATTTGCCTATATACTACATCTTGTGGTTACTTTAGTAAAGCGGATACCCCACCCCTGCAATATTCTAAATCAATTTCAACATCTATATGGCATATACATACTTTATTCAGATTAGCACCACTCTCTGATAATATTTTTAGTACCTGTAATCCCTGTTTCCCCCATGGGTATGTATGCACAATTATTGCTATGCCTGCCTCGGCCTGAGCTTTTGCAGAAGCTATTAAAACTTTTTTTTCATTGGGATGTATGCTATCACTCGTACCTATTTCTCCTATTACACCTGCCCTGATATCTGTACCATTCATTCCTTCTTTAATATCAATCAGAATCTCATTTTTAATATCATCAATTTTTTTATTATCCATATCTTCCGGATGAGTGTCATATGTATAATAACCGCATCCGGCTATTATATTTACACCAATAGATCTTGAAATATCCCTTAAAGCTTCAGGATTTCTCCCCATCCCTATATTAGTGGCATCTACTATTGTGTCGCCTCCAGCCTTTTTAAATCGGAGCAGTTCTTCTTCTATAATTTTTACATCATTGAGGACCAAATTATCTTTTACGGCATATGGATTCCTGGACAATATATCTAAATTTCCAATTCCTACCTTTTGTTCTGATATAGCTCTTTCAGACGCTTCTGTAAATTCTTTAAACTGATTTCTTATATCTACAAAAACATGTTCATGCGGCGCAATTATTCCCAGCTTATTTGAATCCATAACTCCCTGCACAGTTATTACTGACATTTTTAATCCCCTTAAAATATTTATAAAATCTTTTACTCTTTTAATGCGCCCGCAGTTAGTCCTGCTACAAACTGCTTTTGAAAAATCATATACACCACTAATACCGGTATTATGCTGCAAATAACTGTAGTTGCAACAATGTTCCAGGGTGTCATATATTGACCCTGTACTTTTGATATTTCTATTGGAAGTGTAAAAAGTTCAGATTTTCTTAATAGCACCAGGGCCAATGCAAATTCGTTCCAAACAAATAAAAATTGAAGTATTATATTGGCTCCAATAGCAGGTTTTGATAATGGTAATATTATTTTAATTAGTATTTGCCAATCATTACATCCCTCTAGCTTAGCAGCTTCTGTCAATTCTTTTGGTATATTCTTAAAAAAACCTGTCAATAGAAAAATGCTAAGAGGAATACCAAGCGCAACATATGGAAGTATGACACTAATCAGACCGCCTTGTAAATGAAGTGTTTTATTTACTCTTATTATAGGCAGCATTATTACTTGCACGGGGATCATCAATCCAGATAAAATTAAAAAAAATACAATTTTCTCACCTATAAATTTTATATGTGTAAGTCCATAGGCTGCAATTATTGAAACAATGAGTATTAAAGCAACTGAGCTGATACTGATAATTAAACTATTCAGCATACTGCCAAGAAAGTTAATTTCAATATTTCTATATGGAAACTGACCTTTAAAAAGATAAATAAAGTTCTCAAAAGTATACTCTTTTGGAAAGAATAAAGCAGTATAAGTAGCTTCTACTTTTCTAAGAGCTAAAGATAGCATCCACATAAAAGGAAACAAAACTAAAATCAACCATCCATACATAATTATATATTCAGAAATTGCTAAAATTATTGAGTTTTTATTCCTTACTCTATTCTTTTTCATCCAGATTTCCTTTTACTCCTTAAAAGCAGTTGATATTCTTAACCAGGTAAAAAACATCACTATAACAAACAGAACAACTGAAACAGCACTGGCATACCCCCATTTATAAAAATCAAAAGCTTGATAAAACAAATAGGAGGTAAGTACCTCTGTTTTATGTGCAGGACCTCCGCGAGTCATCACATAAATAAAATCAAAAACCTTAAACCCGCCTATAGTATTTATTACTACCAAT
>CBDUUS010000346.1:0-1898 GCA_965370465.1 uncultured bacterium
CTTGACTATATCCTCCAACAGTTCCTTTTTAACAGAACCGCTATCACAGAGATTATCAGCAGCTTCTTTTCTTTTACCTAAATCACCATAGTAAAATACACTGCCTTTTTTTGTAGAGTATTTTCCGCCGCAATATGGACGGTTACACCTGAAACAGAATATTCTGCCGGTTAAAATAAAGATCGTCTTTACTTTGTCATTGTAATCACTTTTATTAGCAGCTAACTGATTTTTTGCCTTAAGAAATAATTTTTTTGAAATTATTGGCTCTTTATTAATGCTAACAGGCTCTATAAAATTAAATTTGCTATTTTTTGCATAGATATATTCATCCTTATAGCAAAGATCATTTGTAATAATACGTCTAACACTATCCCTGGGCCATTTATTTTTATATTCTCTATTATATTTTATTGATCTCGATACTCTTCCAAGTTTTTTAAACCTGGTTGGAATGCCAAGAGCATTTAAATCCTCCGGTACCCTGTAGCAGGACCAACCATAATTTGCAACTAAATCAAAAACACGCCTTACCACCCTTGCTTCCTCTTCGTCTATGACCAGCCTATCTTCCCCGTCAAGCTTATACCCATAAGGAATACTATTGCCGCCGGCCGGGAACTTGCCCTGCTTTGCTTTTTGATATCTGCCTCTTGCCGACCTTTCAGCAATGACCTTTGATTCTCTTTTGCTAAAGACCCCCTGTATATCAGACATGAAGTCATCATCTTTATTATTAAGGTCCAGCACTGTATTTTGAAGCATGAGTTTTATATTGTTAAATTTAAATATCTCTTTTAAAACCTGAAGATCTTTTACGCTTCTTGACAGTCTATCCTGATCCACTACCAGTACCCTGCTATAAATACCATTACTGCATCTTCTAAGCATCTCTTTTATTTGAGGTCTCTTTTTAATCGTCTCGCCGGATATTCCAAGATCCTGATAAAAATCTGATTCCCAGTTATTACTCTTGCAAATATTTTCAAGTATGTTTATTTGCTCGGGTATACTATATTTATCATCCTGTGCCTGTTTCAAAGTCGATACTCTAACATAACAAGCTACTTTTTTATTCTTTGTCATAGAGCCTCATTTATGGCTATACTTATGGTCAATCAAACGTCTTCAAGTAATTCATCATCCAGCTTAGATAAAATGAATTCATATGCTTCAAACAGTGCATCATCTATTTTATCATTATCTTTATAAGTTCTATATATATTATCAATTTTTTGCTCCATTGAACAATATCTTCTCCCTTAATATTAAAATAAATTAAAAAATATTTTTTCCTATATTCTTTATAGAAGATATTAAATATTAACATTTTGTTGTCAATGCAACAATAAATCTACCGTCATTCTATTCTCATTTTGAACATAATAACAGGTTTTTTCTAAAATCTGCTTATGCATTAAATATGCTCTAACCTGGAGGAAAACCCCATAAAACCTACACTTTTTACTGATATTTATCATATTTAAAATAGGCAGATCGCTTTGGATTTGATTAACATAATTGTTAACTTTACTTTTTGTGATATCACGTAAAACTGCTATAGCAGCAATTTATAATAAATATATCAGTGGTATTTATATTTTTTTCAGATGGTACAATGCCCCTGAAAATAATTAATGGTGGTGGTGCGTAGCGGGTAAAAAATCACATATTGCTTATGGGTTAAAAACAATACTTGCGACATCAAATAAAATTAAGAATTTTCTTCCGATATTTCATCAACATTTAATTTTTTTAGAATCAGATCGTAAACATCAAAAACAACTTCATCAACATCTTTGTCCGTTTTATAGATTCTATTTACTTTATTAATCTCTTGAATTTCCATAAACGCTTTGCTACTCTATTAATAATAACTAGAAACCTCTATGCAGTCT
>CBDUUS010000347.1:0-1894 GCA_965370465.1 uncultured bacterium
CCTTTTGATGTACTTCATCTTCTGTTTTTTCATTATGCTCTACTACATAGCATTCACCTATTAGAGGTATACCTAATTTTTCCTTCTGTCTTACTACTTCTGTAAATATAGCTACATTGTCTGTCTCTCTTGCCTGGTTATTATCTTCTTCTAGGAATAGCGAGCATATTACAGCCTGGGCTCCTACCTGTATTGCTTCTTCTACTGTTGTTGCTATAGTAGTATTGCCCTCTCTGTAATCTAAAGGGTAATAAAAAGATGATGTCCAATTTATTCTAACTACTGGTGTTGGCGTATTTACACTGGAGCCAAATAGATCCCAGTTTCGTTTAAGCATAAATCTGGGTACCAGCAATGCGTCTGTTGTAAGACAGTTTTTTATAGCTTTCCTTGCATCTTCTATCCCCGGCTGGTCCCCGTATTCCATAACATGGTCAAGGGCTGATATTACCAGATTCTTTTTGCCTTTAAATAATTTTTTTAGCCTTAAGTTTATTCCGGACATTCGCTTTCCTTTCTAAATCTATTATTAATAATATTTTTAAACAATTTAAAAATGTTCCTAAACTTTTAGAAATATCAATCTTACCATTTAAAGTTTTCTATCAACTATTATATGTTATATATTTTTTATAATTTACTATAAACAATATTTCCCTCAACCATTGTTGCATATATATTTATATCTTTATCAATAGCAATTATATCTGCATCCTTTCCTACTTCTATGCTGCCTTTTTTATCCTGAATCCCGATTATTTTTGCAGGATTGTAAGAAGCCATTAGGATCGCATCTTTTAGTGGAATACCTGTATGTTTTATCATGCTTCTTACCGAAAGATCCATGGTCATTGCACTCCCGGTTATATGTCCAGATTCTGTTTGGACATTAACTCCATCTTTTACATAAAACTCAGTGCCGTCAGGCATATAAAATTTTTTACCCTCTTCAGTCCCTGGCGTCATGAATGAATCAGTAATAATTATAGTTTTATTAATTCCTTTGCACCTAAGCAGGACTTTGAGCATAGTAGGACTAATATGGACACCCCTGATATCACAGATTGCTTCCGCCATAATATCATCTCTAATCATCAGATATTCGTTTACACCCGACACGACAACTCCTTTGATATTTTGCTCTGGCTGGTATGTTGTATTTAAGAGATGAGTTACTAGCTTTGCTCCTCTCCTAATTGCTTTATCCAGAAGCTGCTCACTTGCAAGAGTATGGCCAATTGATGGTACAACTCCATTTTCCCGAAGGTAGGTAATTGCTTCCATAGCATTACCAAGCTCAGGTGCAATTGTAATCACTTTAAATTTATCACCCATAATACTTTTTGCTTTTTTAAGATATTCCAAATCAATTTTCCAAAAACAAAATTCTGGACCCTGAGCTCCCAGGTCAGGATTAAGATATGGTCCTTCCAAATTTATACCAAGTGGTTTTGATGCTGATACACTACCGTCTATTATCTCAATAATTTTTGAAGCAGAATCAAGAATTTTCTCCGCAAATACCATAGCCCCTATAGTAGGTAAAAATCCAGTCACCCCTTTAGTTATTCTAAACATAGAGTCCTCTAATAAAAGATTGGGAGAAGTGGAATAATCCTTTCCTAAAGCACCATGAGTATGGATTTCGATAAAACCCGGTATGGCAATCTTTTTTTTAAAATTAATTATCTTATCAGCTTTATTTGTAAAATACTCATATTCCTTCTTATCTTTCTTAAGATCACCGATAAAATGTATTGTCTTACCTTTTACAACTATAAATGCATCTATAATTTCTATAAATGGAGTGATCACTTTCGTATTTTTTATTAATTTCACAAAAATTCCTTCATATCTTTTAAATTTTATAGATTAAATTATTTATAATAAATTT
>CBDUUS010000348.1:0-1893 GCA_965370465.1 uncultured bacterium
ATTTTAAAGCCTTATCATGCGGCCTTACACAAATTAATAGTATTTTATTTATACAAATCAGCAATAATAATTGCCACTATTGTTGGTGAATAGCCTGATATCCAGAAGATCCTATGGTTTTAGAAACTTTGAAAACTGTCGCTGAATAGCCGGATTAATTGGTGGAGATGAGCGGGTTCGAACCGCTGGCCTCCTGCTTGCAAGGCAGGCGCTCTCCCAACTGAGCTACACCCCCACTATTAAACGAACACTTATTATAACAGAACAAATAAAAAGTAAAAGAATATATAAGCTAATTTTACTACAGGAATATGGCACATATACTACAAGAAGTCTGCGGATTGAAACAGAGCAGCCGCAGGGTCATATAGAGTAGTAGCTTTACTTATCTATCATAACAATCTCTACATTCTTTGATCCGGTATCCAGAATTGCTGCCGTGGGCCCGGTATCATTTGTAAAAGATCTATGTGCCGAGCCCGGATTGATTAGTATCGTTTTGCCTGTTTTTGTCACACTTGCAATATGCGTATGGCCGCTTAAAATAAAATCATAATCTCCGCTCTTTGCCAGGGCTCCGGTTATATCCGGAAACTCTCCATGATATAGTGCTAATTTCAGCCCATCTATTTCTATTGATGCGAAATCTCCCTTCAGGTCACCCCCTATTGATCTGTAGGTCTCCAAAAGGAACTGTTTATAGCCGTCATTGTTTCCAAAAATACCAATAAGTTTAAAGTCTTTAAAGAACTTGACAGCAGGCGGAGCCACAATATCGCCAAGATGTATTACTGTCTTTATGTCTCTATCCTTAAATATCTTTACAGCTTTCTTTATATTATCAATATCGTCATGTGTATCTGAGATTATTCCTATTTTCATAATACTCTTAAACTCCTATGTTTTTTAATTATAAATCTAAATTCTAACCGGACATTGATTGAAATAAACAATTAATATTTCTAACCATTAAAAATATTAATAAGTGTCCTTAATGCCGAATCAGTTTATCTTTTATAAGCTTTTCTAATTGTCATGAAATTAAATCAAACGAAAGGAGTCCCCTGATTTGCCTCCTCAGTCTTATTTCCTGGATTTTTTTATGAATCAGATTTCATTTCACTTACTAAATCAGAGAAGTATATTTAGAGCATAATTTTTTCATTAAAAATATTTCTGTTGATATTCCTGCTGTAACACAACAAATATTTTTAAACCTTCAAGAGAAATCAGTCATAATCCTCATCGGTTGTCTTTAATTCTTTCGGTTCTGCTGGTGCAGATGCTTGATATTCATCATCAATTTTATCCACAGCTGCACGCTTTGGTCCAGGCATAAAATCGGTAACAGTGAAATTGGTCCTTATTACCTTCAATCCCAGATTCTCAGTAGCAAACTGATTGACTTTATTTATAACTTCCTGCATTTTTTCAGAGACACTTATCCCCTTTTCCAGACGCGCATATACATTTATTATGGTGCCGTCTGATTTTGGAAATGATTTTACTTTCAAATTGCTTATATTTTCAATATCTGAAAGGTTTTCGACAATTTGTTGAGATACACTTTTTAATGTTATGCTGGCTTTCCCATCTTTTACGGATGCAATATTTGTTATTTTGACCTTTCTCCTGTAAAACTCTAAAAATAATAAAGCAATACTTATTATTATAATTAAAAAGAAGATGAGTGCAGCAATATAAATATTAATAGTACCCATGAATGCAAGTATCCTGTTAAATATATCCGACCATTGGAAAAGGTCAGTAAAAATATTTACCATAATCACTATGGAAAAAATAATCAGAAAAAACAGAATTAATATCACTATTATTCTATTAAATATATTCAATTTTTTCACCATCCGCTAATATATTTTTATAAATTCCAGT
>CBDUUS010000349.1:0-1880 GCA_965370465.1 uncultured bacterium
CACCGCTGCTGCCCGATCTGTAAAATCTTTCGAAGACATGAGGTATATCCTTCTTATTGATAGCGCTACTTGTATTGGTAATATTTAAAAGTATTTGCTTTTGAGGGTCGTCGCCTTTCATGCTGATCTTTAAATACCCGCCTGGATTACTATATTTAACAGCATTATCCAGAAGATTAAAAAACAATTGTTCGATCTGGGTCCGGTTTCCCAGAACCTCTGCCCTGCCTTTAAAGTTTTTAATCAGTTTAAGATTCTTTGAATCAATCTGATTTTCATATAGTTTTAATATCTTTATCAATAATCCTCTAATATCGATTATTCTGGTCGCAGTTCTATAACAATTATCCTCAAGATCAGATAGAATAAGAAGTTCTTCGGTGATTTTAGATAATCTCATGATCTCGCTATCGACAAGATCAATAGTCTCTCTGTATTGCTTTTCAGTAATAGATTTTTTCTGTTTTAAGACATCGATCTTTGTCTTTATTACGGTAAGCGGCGTATTCAGCTCATGGGATGCATTCTGTATAAATTGTTTTTGATTTCTAAAAGCTGATTCGATCTTATCCAGCATTCTATCAAAAGTCCCTGCCATATTCGAGATGGGATCCCTGCCTTTAAGATTCAATCTCAGGTGGAGTCCTTTTCCATCGATTTCTTTCACATTTCGGGTTATAAGATCCACCTGATTCAGCATCCTTCTAAGCAGTAGAAATCCTCCCGAAACAGATACTATTATTATTGCAATGACTCCTCCGGTAATAGTAGAAAATACTCTTATAAAAAGTCCCGGTGGCAGTATGATCGGGTGAGCCAGACCCCTCAGACTTTCTCTGTCAGATTCTTTTAGCCGCTCGATAAAGGATCGGTCAAGCTCGGAGTTCTCTATTAGATTATTAAAATATCTTTCACCTCTCAGATTAAACTGATAGACTACATAAATAAGGAATCCATACATTACAATAGATACCAGGATTATTATCCCAAACCATAATAATATTTTTGTTTTAAGTGTCAGTCTCTTCATTTAAAATCCTATAACCCGAACCATAAATTGTTTTTAATACATTACCCGATCTACCCAGCTTTTTCCGTAAATTCTTGATATGTGTATCTACTACATTGGTAAAAATATCCACATTCCTGTCCCATGCATGTTCAAGAAGCTGATTGCGGGAAATAAGCTGCCCCTTATTGCGGAGCAGATATTCAAGGATCATATATTCCTTCTTAGTAAGCCGTACTTTCCTGCCATCGATTTTTACCTCTTCCTTTTTAGTATCCAGACTAATATCAGATACTGATAAAATATTACTCTTATGCTCTGAAGATCTTCTAAGAAGTGCTCTTATCCTTGCCATAAGCTCTGAAAATTCAAATGGCTTGGTAAGGTAATCATCTGCCCCGCAATCAAGGCCATGGATGATATTATCCAGTTGTTTCTTAGCAGTCAGCATAATGATAAAGCTCTTATTTTTGTCATCCCTTAATTTCCTACACATGTCCTCACCATCAATATCGGGCAGCATCAGGTCAAGGATAATGACATCATAATCAAATTCCTGGGTGAGGTAATAACCGTCTTCGCCATTATATGCTATATCAACACTGAATCTATGCTGTTCCAACCCTTCTTTGAGGTTATCAGCAACCTGTTTTTCATCTTCTATGATTAGTAATTTCATATATATCAAACCCTGTTTTATCTCTTTATTATTCTATAGCTATATAGATATTAAATAAAATAGTAAATATCATTTAATTAATCTATTCAAGCTAAGGAGCCTGTCCGAGAACTGGATCTGGACTTGTTGGGAGGTAAAATAGTAAGATGCAAGGCAAAGCGATCTATGCAATGTACTACATTGCATAGGAGA
>CBDUUS010000350.1:0-1868 GCA_965370465.1 uncultured bacterium
TTTTTAGGTTAGGAATTTAGAAATGAAAATAACTGAGATCAAGGAACTGTCCATACCTGATGTCAAGGTAATTAAATTTAAACGTTTTGTAGATAAGAGAGGATATTTCACTGAACAATTTAGAAAAAGTGATCTGATCGACGGCAGTGATACCGGTTTTCTAGAGAGTAAAAGTTTTGTCCAGGCTAATGAGAGTTTCTCACATAAAAATACTTTTAGAGGTCTTCATTTCCAATGGAACCCCTATATGGGTAAATTAGTCAGGCCATTGTCTGGCAGTCTGATAGATTTTGCACTGGATATCAGGAAAGGATCACCAGATATGGGAAAAATCATAGCTTATGAAATTCCAAATAATAAAGATGATGAATATGCTGAATGGATATGGGTCCCCCCGGGGTTTGCCCATGGCATACTACTTATCGAAGACAGCTTGATAGAATATTTCTGTACCGGCGAATATAGCCCTGATTGTGAAGCAGGCATCTCACCTATAGCCAAAGATATCGATTGGTCGATCTGTGATAAAGGCCTAAAAGAAATATTTGACGAAGTAGTCCCAAAAACTGAATTGATTACTGAAAAGGATAAAAACGGATACACTCTTACTGATTGGCTCGAAAGTAAAGATTCAAATGAATTCATTTATTAATAAAGCAAAGAGATATTTATGGAGAAAAAGACACGTATTTTAGTGGGCGGCGGTGCAGGGTATATTGGTTCAAAGCTGGTGCCGGAGTTGATCGAGCATGGGTATGATGTTACAGTGATCGACCTCCTATGGTTTGGAAATAATCTGCCAGATGGGGTAAAAATCATAAAGAAAGACCTGTTTGAATGCAATAGGAATGATTTTAAGGACTTTGATCAATTCATTTTTCTGGCGGGACTCTCTAATGATCCTATGGCAGAATACAGCCCGACAAAGAATTTTATTTATAATGCGGCATTACCCGCTTATCTGGCTTTTGAATGCAAACAAGCAGGCTTAAAGAGATTTATATATGCGTCTTCTTGTTCGATTTATGGCTATACGGTTGATGAACTATATGATGAGGATTCCCCTGTTGTTTGTATTTATCCCTACGGGATCTCAAAATTTCAGGGAGAAAGAGGTGTGTTCCAGCTACAGGATGATGATTTTTCAGTGATCGCATTAAGGAAGGGCACTGTATGCGGTTATAGTCCCAGAATGAGGTTTGACCTTATTGTAAATACGATGTTTAAGACAGCAATCATTGATAAAAAGATCACTGTTAACAATCCATCCATATGGAGGCCGATTCTTGATATCAGGGATGCAGTATCTGCTTATCTTCGTTCTGTACAATCAGATTATTCAATAAACGGATATTTTAATGTGGCTTCAGGGAATTATACAGTTGGCCAGGTCGGTGATCTGGTAAAGAATGAAGTAGAAAAATTAACAGGAGAAAAAATAGATCTTGATATAAAGAATATCCAGGACTTTAGGAATTATAAAGTTAAGTATGATAAGGCGGCCACAAAGCTGGGATTCCAGCCACAGTATGGTATCCCGGACATTGTATATAATATTCATGAGCATATGGGTGAATATGGTGATCTTGATAAGGAAGAATATTATAATATTAAAATGTTTAAAAGATTTGAGTCTGAGATTGGTAAATGATCAAAAACATTTTCTATGATTAAAAAGTGTGTCCTATCCTGATAGCTTTCCCTCTAATGCAAAGGCAAGCCTTCTCCAGTCTGACTTTTTAAGGTTCACCTTTCCGAGATTCATCACTATTCTCTGTCTGGCCGGCTTCGATCCTAAATGGCTGGACCAGCAGATGCTTTATATAAATCTTACCTGTCTTTTTATTTTTGGTCCCGAACTCCCTGAT
>CBDUUS010000351.1:0-1862 GCA_965370465.1 uncultured bacterium
TTCCCACAATGGTGATAAATGAGAGAGAAAGCATAGTGGGTTTTGATGATGAAAAAATAAGGGATAAATTTAAATAATGAATAAAAAAATAAAAAAGCAACAAATAGATAAAATTTTAAAAAGGCTTGAAGATGAAGCAGGTTCTTCGGGCTATGATCTAAATCCAGATATACCTTTTACCAGAATCCTGATAGAAGGTCTTATAGTAAATCAGGAAAGGTATGGATACCAGCCATGTCCCTGCAGACTTGCTTCTGGAGAGAAGGAAAAGGATCTTGATATAATTTGCCATTGTGATTACAGGGATTCTGATCTGGATGAATACGGGACATGTTATTGTGCTCTTTATATAGATGAAGACATAAAGTCAGAAAAGAAAAAGGCGAGAGCCATACCTGATAGAAGGTTTGATAAGGAAAATAAAACGCTCCCGGAAAATATGGTAAAGAGAATGACCGATTTGGAATATCCAGTATAGAGATGCAGGGCATGTGGCTATCTCTGCGCCAGAGATAATACTCCGGCCAGATGTCCCGTTTGCAAGGCAGAAAAAGAAATATTTGAATTATTTATTGAAAGATAATATCCGATGAAATTTATTGACCTTAGAAGCGATACTGTAACGGAACCCACCCGGGAGATGCTGGATGCTATGAGCAATGCTGAAGTGGGAGATGATGTTTATAATGATGATCCTACCGTAAATAAACTTCAGAATATGGTTGCAGAAAAACTGGGCAAAGACGCTGCACTTTTTGTCCCTTCAGGTACATTCGGCAATCAACTGGCAATCCTTACCCATACCAGAAGGGGTGATGAAGTAATAATATCAGAAGATAACCACATAGTGCTTTATGAAGCTGGCGCACATGCTGTTATTTCATCAGTGAGCCTTAGCTTTACAAAAGCCAATAATGGAATCATGGATGCCGGATGGCTCAATAAAGCCTTTCGCTCTGAAGATGTACATTTTCCCAGGACCGGGCTTGTATGTATGGAAAATGCTCATTCAGGAGGTAAAGTCGTTCCTGTCTTAAACATGCAGGAAGTCTATGAACTTTCCAAAAACAATAGTATACCGGTCCATCTTGACGGTGCCAGAGTATTTAATGCTTCAGCTTTTCTGGGTGTGGATGTAAGGGATCTAACCAGATACTGCGATTCAGTAATGATATGTCTTTCAAAGGGCCTTTGTTCGCCGATAGGATCAGTTCTGGCTGGAAGCAAAGAATTTGTCTCCAGGGCCAGAAAAAACCGTAAGATCATGGGTGGTGGCATGAGGCAGACTGGCTATATTGCTGCCGCAGGCATAATATCTATTGAGAAGATGACAGAACGCCTTAAAGACGATCATGACAATGCATTGTATCTTGCAGACGGACTTGAGGACAGCGGTTTTTTTAAAGTAGACAGGAACCGTCTTGATATAAATATGGTCTTCTGCAAGATAATAATGGACGGATTGGATCAGGAGGGACTTATTAGAGATTTATTAAAAAAAAATATTAAGATTAATCCTATTCATGGGAATGAGTTAAGGCTTGTAACCCATTACTGGATAAACAGGAAAGATATAGATTATTTTATAGACATATTAAAGACTTTTTTTACAAATAATTAATCAAGGACATCATTCTTTTCGATTATTTTT
Organism: uncultured bacterium; assembly: GCA_965370465.1. Lineage (GTDB taxonomy): Bacteria > Actinomycetota > Humimicrobiia > Humimicrobiales > Humimicrobiaceae > M55B120. The sequence goes on from CBDUUS010000351.1 coordinate 1,652, forward strand.
GCAAGCATGATCTTATTCTCACCAAATTTATTTGATATAATATCGATTGCCTCTGTAAGATTTTCATCCCTGGACTTATTGCCGGAGATAAGGCTCTCAAGTTCAAATATTTTCTTAAGACCGCTAACTGATATTCCAATAAGTCTAACTTTTTTACGGCTCAGATCAATAGTCTTTAAAAGTGATACTGCTGAAGCGTATATATCGAATA
>CBDUUS010000352.1:0-1835 GCA_965370465.1 uncultured bacterium
AGTATAATAAAAAAAGGATTGTAGGAAAAATATTAATGTATCTGTTAATAGCCATAGTTATTGTTGGGGTTACTTTCCCTTTTTACTGGTTGGTGATTACTTCCATTAAGTTTGGAATAGACCAGCAGACTTATCCTCCAATATTATTTCCTTCAAGAACAACGTTTGAAAGCTATATAAATGTATTTACTAAAGGTGGACTTGGGAGGAATCTGGCAAACAGCTTGATTACCTCTATATCTACAACCTTTCTCGCAGTTCTATTCGGAGCCCTTGCTGCATATGCGCTAGCAAAGACCTATATAGGCCAGAAACTCAGAAATATATTCCTGCTTGGTGTCCTTATAATCAGGATATTCCCTCCGGTAGTAACTACTATGCCCTATTTTCTGATAATTACGAGATTAGGTCTTTATGATACCCAGATATCTATGATAATCACATATGTTGCTTACTGCATACCTTTCAATATTTGGCTTATGCTTGGTTTTTTCCAAGAAATGCCACATGAGATTGAAAAAGCTGCAATCGTAGACGGATGCAGCATATGGCAGAGGTTTTCAAAAGTCACATTGCCGCTGACACTTCCGGGCCTGGCAGTTACCTCTGTCTTTTGCTTTATAATGGCCTGGAATGAGTTTCTGTATGCATCGGTACTTACTTCACAGAATGCAAAGACACTACCGGTTGTAGTGGCAGGATTTATTTCAGATCAGCGTATTGAATGGGGACCTATGACAGCAATAGGAGTCATGATGGTTATCCCTGTTCTTATTTTTGCAATATTTACACAAAAATATCTGGTCAGGGGTTTGACCTTTGGAGCCGTTAAAGGATAATTAATAATTTTTTGGAGGTACTACAGTGGCCGAGATCTTATTTGAGAATATAACGAAAAAATTTGGTAAAGTAACAGCAGTTGATAATTTTAACCTTACCATAAAGGATGAAGAGTTCCTTACACTGGTCGGTCCTTCAGGCTGTGGAAAATCTACTACTCTTAATCTCCTGGCAGGACTAGAGGATCCAACTGAAGGTTTGATTTATATTGATGGGAAAATAGCAAATGTTCTTCCTCCCGGTAAAAGGGACATAGCAATGGTGTTCCAGTCATATGCCCTCTATCCGCATATGAATGTCTATAGTAATATCGGTTTTGGCCTCCGGGTAAGGGGTATGAAAAGGGATGAGATCGAAAAGAAGGTGAATGAAGCCACGAAGCTATTAGGCATACATGATCTTCTTGACCGAAAACCGGGCGAGCTTTCCGGCGGTCAGAGACAAAGAGTGGCTCTGGGCAGAGCCATTGTAAGAAATCCCAAAGTATTTTTACTGGACGAACCTCTCTCTAATCTGGATGCAAAATTAAGAATACAGATGAGGGCAGATCTAAGACTGCTGTTTGAAAGGCTTAAGATCACGGTAGTATATGTTACCCATGATCAAGCAGAAGCCATGACACTGTCAGATAGGCTGGTTATTATGAAAGATGGCTTAATACAACAGCTGGGAAGGCCTGATGAAGTCTATGATTATCCGGTCAATGTGTTTGTAGCAGGGTTCCTGGGCAGCCCTACTATGAATTTTATGAGATGCCAGCTTGATGAAAGAGCCAATGATCCATATATTAAAACCAGTGATTTTGAAATTAAATTAACAGATGAACAGCTTTCAAAGATAAAAAAAGTAGCGTCTTCCAATGATTTAATTATAGGAATAAGGCCGGAAGATATAAGAGTGGGAAAGCAAGGATGCACCATAGGCTGTGCTATAGAAGTAATTGAGAATATGGGTTCAAGCTCAATAATATATTTTAAAGTTGGAGAAGAGAGAAT
>CBDUUS010000353.1:0-1822 GCA_965370465.1 uncultured bacterium
TCAACAGTATAGATCTGAGAAATATTTATCACGCTTTGCTCCGGAAGATCTGCTTCACCGGGAAACAATAAGACATTACCCGGTGATCCGGCCCGTTCTAAGTTTGAAGTAATTGCGCAGACAATGACCGTTCCTATCCGGCTCTTATTAAATACATTATTCTGGACCACTACAAATGGATGGATATAGCCTGGCTCAGAGCCTGAAGGCTGATCTAAATCAATCCAAAATATATCACCCTGATTTACCATTTATCTCTCATGGTCCTTCTATGATAATCTTTCATGGTTTTTTGCAGCTCTTTTTCTTTCACTGTCGGCTCCCCGGAATATATTTTATTCAGTTTATTTAAGATCTGCTTATTATCATATTGCCTTATATAACTCTCGATAGCGAATTGAAATAATTTACTTCTCGAGACATCCATCTCGGCAGATAATTTATTCGCTTTCTTAAATAAATCTCTGTCTAAAGAAATAGCTGTTTTTACAAATGGCATTGATATGATCCTCTTTATTGTTATTACTATTATTTATACCATAAGTATAAATAATAGTATACTAAAGTCAATAACTCTTAAAATACTGTACTCCCTCCAGATCCTTGAAATCAGCATCCTGTGTCCATACTATAGCATTTTGTTCCCTCGCAGTTATATATATCAGGCAGTCTGCCATGGGCAATTTAAACAAATAACTTATCTTTGCTGCCTGCAGGGCAATAGAGGCTGTCACTTCAAAGACTTTTGCCTGCCCCATCATCGCTATTGCCTGAAGGGCATTATCCTCATCTCTTTCTGATATTACTTTTTTATAAACCTCATAAATATTAATAGTTGACACTATTAGTCTATCAGTATCATTGATCACCGGGGCAAAGTGTCCGGCATTTTTACCATCTGTAAAGTATTCCAGCCATCCGGATGAATCAACAAGGTTCAATATCTGTCCCCTTTTTCCCAATATTAGTATCAATACCTTTTAGGAATCCCCTTGAAGCGCTGATATTATTTATAATAATATATTCAATCCTATTTCCTGATTGAAATACCTGTAATTTCTGGCCCGGTTTGATTTTTAGTTTCTGTCTTATTTTCTTTGGGATCACGATTTGGAATTTTGGAGAGACTGTAATTGTTTCCATTATTATTTCCTTTTTAAATTTTATCTAAATATATCGATAAAGATATTGTAATACCACCGGTCATATGCAGCTCCGGCTGGTAGGATAAAATGGAACTGGAAGTGTCCTAATTCTCCAGGTCCTTGACATGAGTTATTGCCCGGGCTATTGTTTTAGTTTCTTCTGTGATTTCCTGGACGATCTTGTATTTCTTCTTCATTTCATCAAGGACTTTGTCTCTTTCCTCATATTTTGCTTCTATGGCGTGCTCTGTCAGTATATTGGCCCTATTGAAGAGAAACTCTATATACCCGCTTTTTACTCCGAAATACCGGGCATCATCACCTTTCCCGATCTTCACTATTCCGGTTGAAAGCCTGGCCACTATGGGTATATGGCCCGGAAGGAATCCCATGGCTCCGCTTATAGCCGGTACCAGTACGAAGTCGGTTCTTCCCTCAAAAATATTTTCTTCCGGTGTCACAATACTTACATATATTTTATTTTCCGGCATTATCAGCTGCCTCTTTCTTTTCTTCAGGACTCTCTTTTATTTTTTTAGCTCTCTCTTCTACTTCTTCTATAGTGCCTGCCATATAGAAGACCTGCTCCGGCACATCATCAAACTTTCCTTCAATAATCGCCCTGAAGCCCTTTACTGTATCCTCTATTTTTACATATCTTCCTTTCTGGCCCGTAA
>CBDUUS010000354.1:0-1812 GCA_965370465.1 uncultured bacterium
TATATTATTTACTATACAGATAGTCCTCTATCTTAAAGCTCTCATCCCGGATTTGAAAAAACGGGGATTCCCGCTTTTGTTCCTAAAAACAACTCCTTTAATAATTCCAACTTTTCTACTTGTGACAGCCCAATAAGACAACTACTGTCTGCCACAACTTTGTATTTCTTCATTTATTCCCCACTCTGCGGTATCCAACTATAGCTTGTTGATCCTTCTCAAAATCTTTCTCACTATATTCATAGGCAGATATGCCATGTTCTTTTAAGACTTCTATAAACCTAACTCTGCTCATCCCCGCTAATTCTGCTGCCTTTCCCAGTGATATAGTCTTTTCCTGAAATAGAAGAATAGCCAGGGCTACTTTCAATTTCTTTTTTACTTCCTCTGGTTTCTCCATCCCTTTCATTACAAATATTACATCTTGAGGAAGGTCTAGCTCTATCCGTTCAGTTTTTATTATTTTGTGAGTAGACATCATAACCTCCTTTTTGCCCATAGTCCCCCACCCATAGGATTAAGGGGCCGGTGTTTTCAATCATATATTTTTATTATATGCTATACCGATAAATAGTGAAATATATTATGTTATCTATTACAGTTCTTACAAGAGTTAGTCTGGCATCTAAATACTTCTTATTTTATAAATATTAATAAGAGCATTTAATATTGCACTTGCAATATTGCTGCCGCCCCTGGTTCCGGGTAGAGTTATAAATGGTATCTTTTTTTGTCTGGCCAGCTTATCTTTAGAACTGGCAGCATCAACAAAACCAACTGGTACCCCAATGATCAATCCTGGTTTGATTTCATCTTTTTTAACTAAATCCAGTAGCTCTATTAGGGCCGTTGGTGCATTTCCAATTAAAACTATTGAATCATTTATTTTATCTTTTAAGATCTCTATTGCAGCTGCTGATCTTGTCTTATTTTTATTTTTTGCTTCTTCGGCAACTTCCGGCAAGTCGATTGCACAGAAAATATTATTGCCGCTGTTCTTTAACCATTTTTTTCTGATACCTGCTTCAACCATTCTGACATCGGTCACAATATTATTTTTATTTTCTAAAGCATAAATCCCGGCATCAATCGCACCCTTTGAAATTATTAACTCCCAATACAGGGAAGGATCGCCAGAGGTATGGACCAGTCTTGAACGTATTTCTTTTTCCTCTATATTAATCTCAGGAAATTCAACCAATTCATCAATGATCTTCATACTTTTTTCTTCAATTGGATTTCTTTTGATTTTCATTTATCTCTTCTTTCTATCCTTTTTACTTGTATTAATATTTTTAAAAATATTATTGATCACCTTTAAATTTCCCAGAAAATGCAAATGAATATATGAAGCAAACACATTCTTATAAACATACCCTTCCATCTTTTCACTTTTTTTGTCTCCAGATTTTCTTTTTACCTTATACGGTCTTATACTATCTCCTACTTTTCCCAGTTCGAATGAATGATGAAATTCATGCCCCCTGACTTTTGTTCCAGCCTTCCCTAAAATAGTGTCAAAACGTATTACTGCCTCCTTATAGCCAAACCCTACCAGCTTATCCCCTAATTTTATATCTACAGGCAATACTCCGATCATAGGGTATTTTTTATTATCCCTTGAAATAAAATTCTTTGCCAGATACATAAGTCCGCCACACTCTGCATACACAGGTAAGCCTTTTTCTATCAATTCATTTATTTGATTGATCAATCTTTTATTACTGGATAGATCAGGAGCAAATACTTCCGGAAATCCTCCCCAGAGTATCAGAAGGTCAATATCAGGATCAATACATGAATCATCAATAG
>CBDUUS010000355.1:0-1807 GCA_965370465.1 uncultured bacterium
GCCTTTTTCATCTTCCTATTAAGAAGTCTTGCCTGCCTCCTCTCCCTCTCATCGAAAAATATTATCTCCAAAAACTCCTCATAGGAGAGCTTATTGGATTTGGCATAGGAGATCCTCTCGGCAAGTGTTACCACAATGCCTGAGAGACTAAGAGATACCATAGCCCCTTTTAGATCCTTTGATATTTCCACTTCTTACGTCCTTTCTCTATTTGTAATGATTAAATGATTTGCAGTCCCTTAAAAACTTTGGATCGTCAAGCTTTAACTGCACCGTATCTTGTTTATCTGGAAGCACATCTTCCACTTTATTTTTTAGCATATTCTCTATCCTTCTCATGTCATAAATGCTATATGCTTTAGCCTTAGTAAGGGCTTTTGCCATCCTGTCTGCCCCGTATTTGTCAGATAGCCTTAAGATCTTCTGGGCGCTTCTAAGCCTGTGCCAGGGATAGGGACCGGTAAGTATCTCCTCTATAAAGGCCCCTATCTCATTTGCCCTCCTGTAGCCCTCGCTTATCTGATATTTGGGGTTCCTAAGCGTATACGGGGCAAGCTCTTTCGGATAATCGTCAAAATCGGTGGACCTTTTACCGGGCTCGGCCCTTTTATGTATCTTAACTAAACTTCCCTTAAAATATATCTTTACCAGTGCGCTGTCTCCCTTTACTTCCACAGTCTTTGATATATATTTTGTGGGAAGGCTATACAGGGAGTTCTTAAACCTTATGTGATGGTCGGGATGTACCTTGCACACTGCCCAGTAGGGTATGTCATATCTTTCTCCCGAATAGGGCTTCAGTGCAGTCTTTTCAACACTTTCAAATATCTGGGCAGGGATCTTTTGAGTGGTCCCGTGTATCCTTGTTCCTGCAACATTGCTGCACCAATCTACTGCCCTTTCCCGACCATCAATAAGGGAGATAAAGTTCTCTCCTTTAAAAAAGTTATCTCTTACATAGGGAACTTCTCTTTCAACGATTGGTTTTCCCTTCGGATGTCCGCTATTTGCGGGATCTACGATAAAGCCCCGCTCTTGAGCATATTCTAAAAACTGCCGGTTGATCTTTGGACTATACCGGTCACTTTTATCTATAGCAGGTTTTAGATTATCTATTATTACAATACCGGTTATTCCTTCAAAATAGCCCCAGGCGGCTTCAAATCCTTCTATAACCGCCCTTATGTCCTGGGAGAAGGTAAGATATACATACATATGTCTTGAGCAGCACAGAGTAAGGATCAGCGCATGGGTCTTTCTTAATCTGCCGGCCTCCTCGTCCCAGATCAATCCCATATAGCCAAAGTCGGCCTGAGAGTACTCTCCGGGACCTGTCTCTGGAAGTCTAACGGTTATATTTTTCCTGATGTAGTTTTCACATCTTGTGTTAATGAACCTGTAAAAGCTTGAATCTCCTACTACTATGCCGTCCCTTTTAAGAAGCGTTAGTATCTTTGAGCCCTTAAGGCCCTTTTCAAGATAGGCCTCGATCTTCTCCATATGCGGAAGGAGGATGTCATCTCTGGGTATATATAGCGGTTTAGTCTCTGTGGCAATTCTGGATTTTATTTTCTCCACCAGTTCATCTGTTATGGCATCCTTTGTGGGATCTACTCCCAGATCAATCGATATGGATATATATTTTTTTATTGTATCTCTATGTATGCCAAGCGTTCTTGAAATACTTCTTACGTGCTCTTTTTTAGCTGCCCTTAATAGTATTTCCTTTATCTCTGTCATGTGTACCTCCCTGTATGTCATATTCTGCCTCCATCTTTTTTAGAGGCAATTATATAACTTTGTCCTA
>CBDUUS010000356.1:0-1806 GCA_965370465.1 uncultured bacterium
CGCTATTGGAATGGCATTAAGAGGTATGAAAAAGTGACAACAAATACAATAACTCTTCTCCCGAAGGAAGAGAAAAAAAGAGACATTAAAAGTGTAATTCTTAATGTCTTCATGGTAATCATGATAATATTATTGATTGCTGTAATACTTCTTTTGGTATTTATTTTTGATATAGACAATACATTGTCATCAAGATTAAGTGAATATGAAAATGTTAATATGAAGATCCAGGACCAGGTAAATAAATTAGAAGCATATAATAGTTTTAATAATGATGTGGAAGAAAAAAAGATAATCATCGAATGCTTACAAAAAGATGAGATAGTCTGGTCAAAGATATTATATGATATTGGCAGGCTTATGCCGGAAGGAGCCTATATTAAGATATTTGACGGGCAGGGGAGAACGCTTTATTCATTTTTAGAAGAATACAGCAGTGGAGAAGCATCAGAAGAAGGGGCACAGGTCATATCATTTTCCATAAATGGTGATGCTCTGGAATATAAAGATGTATTGAAGCTTGCAATTGAATTAAAAAAGATTAATAGCATACAACGGGTCTGGATTCAGAATATTGTAAATGCTACAATCCCCGAAATGGATAATGAGGTAATTAACTTTACAATAAATACTTTCTGGGATATCGGACCTTTTATTGAAGATGTCGAGCAAGAACAGGGCTCCGGGGATGAAGATATTTTAGACAGTGAACTCGGGGAACTCGAAAGTTGATCATTAAAGAATATGAGAAATATTTATAAAATAATAGTAATAGTATTAGTATTTATAGTATCAGTATTTTTACTGCTTCTTATAATAAGGCCCGCCCTGCTCAGAAGCGGCAATCACTTGATCAGGATAACTGAAGAGGAAGAAAAAAATAGCAGTCTTAATATAGAACTGGATAATTGCCTCGAAAACAGGGACCAGTATTATCTTTTGAATGCTGAATACCGGAAACTGGCGATGGAGCTTCCTGATGCGGATGATACCCTGCTGCTGACCAATGAATTATATGAGATCGCCAGATACACTGAAGTAGATATCACCAATCTGGTCTTTACGGAATCGAAGATCGAAGAAGAAGATCTCGCAAAGACACCCGTGATACAGATTGATATTGACTTGATGCTGGAAGGCTCATATTATCAAATTTTAAATTTTATTAATACAATTGAGATAATGCCGAGAATAATGAATTTAGAAAATATATTTATACAGGTGCCTTCTTCTGATTTTGATGAACTTTTGGCTTATATTACAATAAAAACATATTTTAAAAATCAATATTATAGATAATAGTATGGGGTCTAATAAAAAAATATTTTTAAGAATAAAATTAATACCGGTATTATTAATTCTATTTATAATACCTGGCATAGGTGCCTGCGCGATAGATGTCATGCTGGAGGAAACATATGACAGTGCATCATCGCTTAAAGTAAGAGATGTAAAAATTGATGAGATGGAAGTAGAAAGCATAAGAACGCTTGATATGAAAATGGAAAATAGCTATGATATCAACCAGTCCATAAGTTCAATTGCTGACGAGCTCAACAACCCTTTTGAACCCTTTTATACTGAAGACACTGACAGCGCTGAAAAAAATATATTAATACTTGAAAGCATATATACCGAAGACGAGGATAGCTACTGTGAATTAAAATTTAATGATCATATATATTTATTAACAGTTGAAGACGTTTTTAATGAGATATATATGATCCAGGCTATTAATGAGACTTCCGTGATCATACTTAAAGGAGACGAAGTTCTGACTTTGTTTATAGGTGAAATGGTGCACGA
>CBDUUS010000357.1:0-1796 GCA_965370465.1 uncultured bacterium
CCATGATCACTTGCCAGCTCAGGCGAAGCTTGGCAGCCTAATCCAGTGATTCCCTGTTCAAAAAACTGGATCTCCTCTGGGTTAAAATCCAAAAAAACATCGCCTGTAGTCACAACCACCTGCCCCTGCCCGTACGAAGTTGCCGGGAGTTTGAGTAAGATAGGTAACTGCTGGTCAAATAGAGTTTGGCCCAGAATACTGCCTGACTCTCCCGGTACCGGGATGAAGACTTTACCGCAGGGACCATATGCAGGCAAACGGCGTGAATCTCCGCCTGCATGGATAATAAGGATCCGCAGTTTTTGGAAGATTTTCTCCCAGGTATCAACATGTTTTATATCATCCGGTTTTTTCCTCAGTTCCAGGTTGAGTACATTAAGGAGACTATAAATAGTGCTGCCGCCACTGCCGATCCGTTTTCCCCCGGGATCGGACAGAACCAGCAACTGCTTAACTCCTGGAATAAATCCCAATTTGCGCCTCAAGTATAGTTGTGACTCATAGGCAGATGCCTGTTTTTCATTTGAGGCTGTGATTATAAGATAATCCCAGGGTTCTGCGAGCGTCTGCATCTTTTATTTATTGCCTTCTGCTTGAGCTTTCACCCAAGGATAGGTTTTTGCGATCCCAGCACGGAGAGAATAGCTGGATTTCCAGCCGATGGATTTTATAAGGTCATTTCGAAAATTTCTAGCTTTTACTCCCACCGGGCCTTTAATATGTTTAATATTGATCTTTTTTCCGGCAACCTCAGCTATCGTCTGAACCAATTCTATAACAGAGACATATTGACGCCGACCGATATTGACGCCGTTTTTTAGATCAGATTTCATAAGAAGGATTATACCGTCAAGCAAATCATCAATGTAGGTATATGCCCGCATAGCGCTGCCGTCTCCCCAGATCTCTATGGTACCGCCGTCCTTAGCTTCTGCGATCTTACGCGAAAGGGCTGCAGGTGCTTTTTCTCTGCCGCCATGCCAAGTCCCTTCAGGTCCATAGGTATTTTGAAAACGGGCAAGCCTTATCTTAATGCCATACAAACGGCCGTACGCCATTGCCAGTCTTTCAGCATAGAGTTTCTCCCAGCCGTATTCATTATCAGGCTGGGCCGGATATGCTTCTTCTTCCGAAAGTTCCTGCTCATCCGGATCCATGTCTCGATATACACAGGCGGAAGAGGAGAAGAAGTATTTTTTTGCCCCAGCCTTTGCACTAGTATGAATCATGTGGATATTTATTAGAGCACTGTTACGCATAATCTCACATTCAGCGGAATGGATAAAGCCCATCCCTCCCATGTCAGCCGCCAGTTGATATACTTCATCAAATGCTTTTCCATCTGAAGTCGAAAGAGCTTTTTCACAGTTTTCCTGTTCTCGCAAATCAAGCAACAAGAAATCGTCCGCTGCAGTTTCTGAAAACTCAGGCTTTTTTTTATCCACTCCCCGCACCCAGTATCCGTCCTTCTTCAATCTTTTGACCAGATGGCTCCCTATAAATCCGCCTGCCCCACAAACCAACGCTTTTTTCATGTGCTTCTCCTTCCCATTTGGTTGAATAAAAATTTATATCAAAGGAAATATGGTAAGTCAATTTTTCTAAATTCATAAAAAATATTAAATGATATTTTTTTTTATGAATAATTCAGTTAGTGATTATGATTCTGGGAATATCATTTTCTACAAGCAGCTTTTCAAAATCCTTTATTTCATTTTCCAACAAACTCTTAAAAATCACTTCAGCTTTGGTAAGCTGTTCGTTTAAGTCTTTAAACCTGTCGAAAATCGCCTGGG
>CBDUUS010000358.1:0-1792 GCA_965370465.1 uncultured bacterium
AGGCTTCAAATCAAATATGAAGAATATAAAAAAAATAACAGTTATAGGCCTTGGCCTTATTGGCGGATCTCTGTCAATGGCATTAAAGAGCCTTGAAGAAGATTTTATAATAACCGGTTATGATATAGAAGGCGAAGCGATGAATATTGCGAAATACCGTAATATTATCGATAATGCGGCATCAAATTATAGAGAGGCCGTGATAGATGCCGATCTTATAATAATTTCCACACCTATAAGTAAAACAGCCGGAGTAATAAATTCAATAAAGGAACACCTGAAGAGTGGTGTAATAATAACAGATGTTGGAAGCGCCAAGGAGAAGATCGTTAAAAAAGTCAATAGCATGATCCCGGAGAATACTTTTTTTATAGGGGGACACCCTATGGCAGGATCTGAGGATGAAGGCATCCTTTCTGCAAAGGCGGATCTCTTTAAAAATGCTTTTTATATACTTACTCCCACTGAAAGTACTATTTCGGAACATTTGCTGGCATTGCACAATCTTTTTACAAAAATCGGAGCCAGGGTGATATCGATAAGCCCGGGGGAACATGATGAAAATGTTGCGCTTATCAGCCATCTTCCGCATATCCTTTCTACAAGTCTGGTGGAGCTTGTAGATGACCGGCAGAAAGAGCTGAAAAACCTGTTCAGATTATGTGCAGGAGGATTCCGGGATATGACAAGAATAGCAGCTTCAAATACAAGGATGTGGCTTGATATAACTCTGGAAAACAGGGAGGAGCTTATAAAGTCTATAGAACTTTATATTGATTATTTAAATAACTTCAAAAAGGGCCTTTCTGAAAATAATGCTGACTATATAAAGAAGCATTATACAAAAGCCCGGGAGGCAAGGATCAATCTTCCAAAATATGTTGAAAAAGACATATCCAAACTTTATGAATTAAAGATAGCAATCCCTGACAGATCCGGAGTATTAAGCGATATAACCCTCGCTATAAGTTCAAAAGGTATAAATATCGAAGATATTTCAATCTTCCACTCAACAGAATTCTCGAATGGAGGCATACTCAAGCTGCTTGTCCTCGGAGACAGGGATAGCGAAATTGCAAAGGACGCTATAGAAAAAGCGGGTTTTGATATAAAAATCAAAAAGGTGCTTGGCGAATAATATGAATTTTCATGATATTAAAAGCATAAATGGCGATATAAAGATCCCCGGAGATAAATCGATCTCACATAGAAGTGCGATTATTTCATCACTTGTCGATGGTCCGGTGAATATAGAAAATTACCTTTTTTCCAGGGACTGTATCAGTACCCTGGATGTTTTAAAGAAACTTGGAGTAAAAATAATTAATAATGGGAAAAAGCTTATTATCAATGGCTGCGGGATAGGCAGGCTTAAAGAGCCTTCTGGAATACTTGAAGTAGGTAATTCCGGGACGACCATACGCCTTATAAGCGGCGTTCTTGCCGGAAATAGCTTTATGTCTGTCCTGAGCGGAGACAGTTCCATAAATGACAGGCCCATGGGAAGAATAATAGAGCCCCTGACTGCAATGGGCGCATGTATCTACGGCAGAGAAAATAATACAAAGGCACCTATTATTATATTTGGAAAAAAAGATCTTGCCGGCAAAAGATTTGACCTTGATCTTTCAAGTGCCCAGGTAAAGTCATGTATATTGCTCGCTGCACTGCATGCAAATGGAGTGACCGAGATAAACCAGCCTGAAATATCCAGGGATCATTCTGAAAGGATGCTCGAATACTTTAATGCAGACATAAGTTATAATGGGAAAAATACAAAAATCAATCCAGC
>CBDUUS010000359.1:0-1785 GCA_965370465.1 uncultured bacterium
TCAGATAATTTGTATCTTGATTATGGGACAGTTTGATATAGAATGATTAAAATCCAGTTTAAAACAAAAACGAAAGGATTGAAATTGGACCTGAAAGATAAAATCAGAAATATTCCTGATTTTCCAAAGAAAGGCATAGTCTTCAGAGATATCACAACACTTCTTGCCGACAGAGATGCATTTAAAGTTGCAATAGATAAAATGACAGAACACTACAGGGATGAGAAAATAGATCTCACTATAGGTGCGGAAGCCAGGGGATTTATTTTTGGAGCAGTACTTGCATATAATCTTGGAACTGGCTTTATACCGGTTAGAAAACCTGGCAAGCTGCCGTACAAGACCTGCGAGACGTCTTATGACCTTGAATACGGCCAGAATATACTTCAGATGCATATCGATGCTGTTAAAAAAGGCGACAGGGTCCTCATTGTGGATGATCTTGTAGCTACAGGCGGGACCGCAAAAGCAAAGGCCGATCTTGTGGAAAAGATGGGCGGCAAAGTCGTGGGTTTAAGTTTTCTGATCGAACTTGAGTTTTTAAATCCCCGCAAAGTCCTCGAAGGTTATGATGTATTCTCACTTATTAAATATGATTCAGAGTGATATAGTTAGGTAACAAAGGATAATCGGCAAAGAGTTTGACTAATATGTGAAAGCCTTATTATAATCTTAAAGGCATAAGCTGTTTATAAAAAATTTGTATTTAGGAGTGATGAAATTGGCAGAGAGAAAAAGTAAAAAAAGCAAGGGAAATGGCGAAGATAAGGAATTGAAGGAAAAGATGGCCGGAGAAGAAGCTGTAAGCGATGAAGAAGCAAAAAAGAAAGAAGAAGAGATGATAAAACAGCTTCAGGAAGAGATCGACAGGCTGAGTACGAAGGATATTATTTCACAGATGATGATGTCGCTCTCAAGCCTGGCATATAAGAAGATGGGGATACCTGTAGGTGTGAATGACAAATATAAGGACAAGAAGCAGGCAAAAATGGCAGTAGATAGTTTTGATGCTCTATTAAAAGTGATAAAAGATGATCTTAGCGGCGAAGAGAGCGAAAACCTTCAGTCATCACTTGCTAATCTCCAGCTGAATTTTGTAAAGGTCTTTCCGTAAGATATTTCCTGGTTTTTATAGGTAGAAAACATAGTATTGATATCAATGGCTATTAAGCTGAATTGATGCTGTTCAAGGTTTAATTATATATTTGACAATTTGGCTACTAATAAATATACTCATATACATAAAAATGCAAAAATTTATAAATGGAGGCATATATGATAGAAAGAAAACAGGATTATTTTAGGGTCCCTATAACAATGCCGGCTGACATGGTGGCATATCTTGAAAACCTCGGAATAGAATGTAAAATATCCGGAGGGCATAAGATCGCAAATACTATGATAGTCAGATGCGCCATCAGGCTCCTTATAGATATGGACATGGATTTATCGAAAGTCAGATCTGAAGAAGAGCTTGAAGATAGAATGAAGAAAGCAGCCAAAAAGTATAAATAGAGCCAGAAATCATAGGCACTGTGTATGTTCTAATAATCTTACTGATAAGTTAGCTGCAATTATAAGTGGGATAACAATATATCCATAGTACGGTATCCCCACTTTATTTCAGCATTGTTCACAGATAGTTGGAATGACTAATCCCATACTTAATTTACGCTATATTGAATTGTGGAAAATCATACGCAGGTAGACAGCCTCCGCCTGTACTTGCGCCACTACCAGTAATACCTCCTCCCTAGAGTTTAGTTTTTGTTTTACATCGATATA
>CBDUUS010000360.1:0-1775 GCA_965370465.1 uncultured bacterium
AACAGGCGCTCCTCTTGCCGTCTCAAATAGCCTGCGGCCTCCTGTAGTGGCGCGGACAATTAAATCGATATCAGGACCTGTTGATGTGCCTGTCATCAAAGAGCTCAAAGAAATCGCCCTCTCTGTCCATGACGCTGATAATAGCTGTATGGGGCATTGACTTTTTTAGCCCATGGCAGTCGCGCATGCCTTCAATCCAGCAAAAAGTCTTTTTTTCCTCAATGGGGACTTTAGATGCATGACGGCTATAGCTCTTTGGCTTCGGCGCGCTGCATTTGCTTTGCAACACGCCTAAAGGCAGGCCGCTGGTATTTACTGCAAATGAAGAATGTAGATGCAATCCAAAGCTCTTTGCACCGGACTGATTGGAAGCAATCAGTCCAGGGCCCTCGCACAGGGTAAGATTATTGAAATTAAGATCGCTGCCGTCTTGAATGACCAGCACGGTACGCTCTGCCTTCATCCGCCGTATTGTCTGCTCGCGGTGCGGGGCAAGTATATTTTCCATAGTAACCGCGGAGTCATCCGGCTGTTCAATAAAGCGGTAGTACCCTTTAACTTCGGTCCAGCTTCCCTTTGCTGCTCCGCTGTAGGAACAGCCCGGGTTCATGGATTGTTTTTGACCGATTTCTATAAGTCTTTTGCTCAATCGCTTATCTCCCAGAGGCGCCTTTTTAAATTCATTTTCCGC
Source organism: uncultured bacterium (assembly GCA_965370465.1). Taxonomy (GTDB): domain Bacteria; phylum Actinomycetota; class Humimicrobiia; order Humimicrobiales; family Humimicrobiaceae; genus M55B120. The sequence continues at coordinate 692 of CBDUUS010000360.1, forward strand.
CCACCTGTCGCTGTCGATGCCTGAGTGAATATCAAGAGCGCCCAGACCGCTATTTTTAGAAATCCCTATTTTGGTGCGAAAATCCCTATCAAGGACATAGACATAAATATCCTTTATAGTCTCTTTTTGTTTTTTTATAAGTCCCTGTCTGCCTATGCCCTTTGTCTGGCCTATCCATTGCCAGTTTGCGGCTTTAAAGCAGGTTCCCTTGTAATAGAAAGTATCAACAAAACTCTCTAAAAGCAATGGCCTGTGGCCATAGCAATTATCAAAGTCAATGGGAAATTTTCTAATGGCAAGTCCCAGGACATAAGAAGCAAGATTCTTGCATGATACGGTCGAACGGATCAAAAACCTGCTCATATTCACAATATGATGCAAATTTTCCTGCCGCCTTTCCCAGTCCCAGCCGATCCATCTGTCGCGGGCATCAAGGTGAAGAGCAGATGAACTGAAACTGATCCCTCCCAGATATCCATATTCTGACTCAATGAGATAGCGGATCTGGCGGCCGACAAGCGGGCCCGCTCCGCGCGGATGATCTTTAATCATTAATTCATTCCAGATCTGCATCTCTTGTTTTGTCTTTACAATAATTAGCTGTAGCTTATCTATCCCTCCCGCAGAAGCAGGTACATTTTTTGGTTCGGGGACAGGACGTTTGGGGCGCTGGGGCTTTTTCTGGCTTATTATTTTTTTTGTTGGCCGGGGCAGAGTAAAATGACCGGCCTGTTCAAGTTTTCGCAGCGCCTTTATGCAACCGCTGCGCTGTTTGTTTCCCCGGGGATCAAAAAAATTAAAATGGCTGCAGAGCCTATCTGCCAGCGCAGTACGATTGATACTGCCCCCGGTATCAAGCATATTCTTAATTTTCTCGATGGCTTCCGGTTTCGTGAGTGTGCGTTTTATTTGGTTTTGTTTTTTCATGCTGTGATTTTACACAACATAAAGAATTTTGTTCACCTTTACTTGAGGGTAAAGGCAGGTTTGGCCTTCTGTCAACATATTCATACTCAATTCCATATTGTGGAATAAACGGGTGGGTAATCTTGAATGTTTTCCTACCTTTAGCATGAGATGTAGT
>CBDUUS010000361.1:0-1766 GCA_965370465.1 uncultured bacterium
GATATATTTGTGCACTATGCACCAACAACAAATACCCCTCGCTTCAGGAGATATATCCTGACTTTTAAACTGTCTTGCAACCTCCTATATAATGGCACGGCTGTTTTAGCAATATGGAAAATATATAACCGAAAAAAAAGATTTGAAAATGGGAACGATTGGAGAAACTTTTGTCTCACAGATCATAAAAGCTCTAATCTCTTTCTAAGTTCATCTACATCAAAATATTTTAGAAGACTTTCTTTATTATCCATACCATTAGCTTTTATAGCATGTGATGCTTCATTTTCAAAATTATCTATTAAATCCATAACTCTTTGTCTTCCAGCTTTAGTTTTTGCTGCTTCTGCTGGAGATTCATCATTAAGGAGCGGAAATTCTTCCTGAAACCAGGCATCATAGAAAAAACTCCATTTTTCTATTGCAGATTTCTTAAATTCTTCACTAGAAATATCATCAGGCTTTTCACTTAATAGTTCATCTTCTATGCTTTCAAGCAGTCCCTGCATAAGTGTCTGCCCCATCTCCTCTGTTTTCAAAAATTCAAGAGGAATTCCCTTTGTCAATTGTTTCCATTTTTCAAGATGCTCTCTGGCATTGGCCTCAAATAAAAGTTCCTTATCTGTAATATGAACACTCCCAAATGCTGTACCTTTATAATTGGTCCATGTTATTTCATCTTTCTCTCTGTCTTCTTTTTTGATTTTAAAGCCTCTTATTTTCAGTATTTGTTTTTTAATTTCATCTCTATTTGATATCTTATAATATGTATTTAAAAATATAAGCTCCCTGCCATCTTCCGTTAAAAGCTCAGGAGCTGGCGAAGAAAGCTTTTCCTGAATATGTAAAACATTATCCACTGTTGCCCTGTAGATAGATACAGTGGATGTATTTAAGAATTTAGAAAGTTCTTCATTATTTGCTTTTTTTGTCCGATTCCCGTTCATTTTATATAATAGCCGGACAGTTTCCCTGATATATTCTTTATTGCGAGGTGAAAAAAACACTGGAGTGGGGCCCTCAATTACAAAAATATCATTATAGGGAACAAGCAGACCTCCAAGAATATCATGCCTGGAAGATTTCTGGCTTAATCCTCTATCTTTGATTTTATATTTTTTTTGAGTCAGTATATCCTCAAAAGTTGTTATAGAGTTCTTGCTGTCTATTTCTTTTATCTGGAAAAAACCTGCTATATACTTTTTTATTGACTCTAAATATTTTATTTCATATGGATCAAAAAGATCCCGGCAGTTATCCAGACAATGTTCCCACAAAAAATTATTCTTTTCATTAACTAAATATGCAAATATCTTACAGACATTTAAAATATTTTCAAAAAATAGTGCATGTTCATCCATAAGGAAGATTTGCTTTATGTTTTTATTATTAAAGATGGGCGAATCCGACAGAAAATTTAGAATATCAGAATCTGAAATATTCATTCTACATTCAGCTGTCTCAACAAGCTTGCCTTTGGCTGACATCCTTGTATTATGAAACTGAGAATATTCCATATTTTTCAATTCAACTGCTTCATTTTTTAAAAAACAGCACTTCTTGTATTTTTTCCCGCTTCCGCAGGGACATGGATCATTTCTCCCTATGCGCCTATTCATGCTTAATGGCCCCCATAGATATTAAATTGATAAAAAACACAGTTGAATTATATTTAATCGAATAAAGCATCTACGGGCTCACGCCCGTAGTATTTTTTCACAATTCAAGCTGCGCTTGTCCGCTGTCTTCCCTGCCCTGCAACTCGA
>CBDUUS010000362.1:0-1750 GCA_965370465.1 uncultured bacterium
CTAAAGACGACTTAGAAAAGATTATGAAAATATTCCCGTACGATTGTTTAATGTACGAAACAAAACAAGGGATTCATTTTATTAGCTTTTCAATATTATTAGGTTTGAAAGTTGCTAAAGTAAGGGTTTTAGAAACAAGCAAATCTTTAGGAGAGCAAGATTATTGGACAGAAGGAAAAGATTTAACTTTAAGGGTGAGTGCAAAATGGAAACTAAGACTTTTCAGAAAACGCAAAATAGTATCAGAAAAGCCAAGATTTAAAGGATTAATTAAAAATCCAGATAATCTAATCAAAACTCAAAATAAGTTCTTAAATTCAAATAATCCTAGCAAATATGTTATTTCTAAAAATCATTTAGAATTTTATAGGAAATATATGATAAACTTCTAAAAGAACTCTATCTAAAATTAATATATTTGTATTTTCCTATGCACAAAGCAATAGATTTTCTTTAGTCCAGATAAGAATGCGCATAGAGTATCTTATTGTTCAATATATCAAAGGTCTTTATAGCAGCCATAAGATCTTTGTCGAGAGGATCTATAATGGCACTATCGAGCCCGTTCGACAGAAGCACCAGAAGCATTGTCTTATTTATAAGGCTCTTTAATTCCGCTGGCGAGGACTGGGATACATTACTGAGCCCTATAGTTGTTTTTGGCTGCGATGGCAGTCCCATCAATTCCTGAAGCTGCTTGAATACCTTGAGCGCCTCTATGCAATTATACACTTGCTCCTGAAGCACTGCTACCGGGAGTGCTATCGGATCAAGAAAGAGGTCCTCCATAGGGACACCATGCTCTATGATAGAAGACTATTTTGCTGAAAATGAGAACCATTCATCGTATATTTCTTGATAGATCCCGTCCTCTGCCATTTCTGACAGGATCCTGTTTACTTCATCTCTTAATGGACTGCCTTCATGAAATACAATATTAAAAGCTCTCTCCGACTTAACGACTTCCAGCACTTTATATATGCCATTGTTTTCTTCTATAATGTTTTTACCTACCGGAATAGATATAAGTATGCCGTCAATATTCTTGCTCCTGAGTTCTTCCAGCATAAGAAGAACATCCTTATATTCCTCAATTGTATAATCCTTTAAATATTCAGGCGATAGGTCCTTTATCTCGTGGCCTATCATCCCTATTTCCTTCCCTTTAAGATCCTCTCTTATTTTTAACTCGGCATCCGAAAGTACCAGAAACACATATTCCATAATATAGTAAGGGTCCGAGAAATCCACAAACTCTTCCCTGTCTTCCGCTGCAGAAATTGCTGATATTATCATATCCAGCCTCACATCCTCCGGGAACTTATATGTAAAATCCCAGATTATCGGTACTATTTCCATTTCCTTTTCCAGCCTGGTGGCGATCTCCTGTGCAATATCTATATCAAATCCATCAACTGTCCCGTCCTGTATAAATTCAAAAGGAGGATATGAAGCATCGGTCCCTACAAGGATCTTGTTTTTCAGTATAGTAAGCTCCCGGGATTCACCGTTTTGATTTATTTCTGATTCATCGCCCTGACCGCTGCATCCTGCTGCCAGGCCTGCATATATTAAAAATACTATAATTAAAACCATGAAGACAATAAGCGCTCTTATTGTTCTTTTAGTAATATTCATTAAATCTTTCTTTCCCGCAATCTCTCCATATTTATATATTTTTTAAAAATAAGGAAAATTGTATTAGAAAATAAAAATATTTCAAGCTATTATTTACATCTTTGTTTATTTT
>CBDUUS010000363.1:0-1749 GCA_965370465.1 uncultured bacterium
TTCCGGGTTGTCAAAAAATAAGCTGTAAAAAATGAGCCTTATTATATTTATATATAGGACAAGTTGGCTCTGTGAAACAGGAACCGCTTTCCAGTATTGGGACGGGTGGTAATTTATTAGTGTGAGGATGTCACTCAGTTAGAACTTTTATATAATCTGATCTTATCCTTTATGATCTCAGAGAGTATTTTAATGCCCTTTTCAATATTTTCACTGCTTTCAGTACAGAAAGCCAGGCGGGCCGTATCCCCACCCCTTCCATCAGCATAGAAACCTGTTCCCGGGATAAAAGCAACTTTTTTTATTATCGCATCAGCAAGCAGCTCCTTAGTATTGATATAATCAGGCACTTTTAACCAGATAAAAAAACCGCCTTCAGGCTTTGACCATGCAGCTGCTCCAGAAAGGTTTTTTTCGAGAGCTGCAAACATAGCGTCTCTTCTCTCTTTGTATATCTTTATAAATTCAGTAATATTGTCTTTCCAGGATGGGTCCGAGAAGTATTCATATGCTATCCTCTGAGAAAAGCTACTATTGCACAGTACAGCTGACTGGACCCCGAGAACCAGCTTTTCCAGGATCAGGCGGGGAGCTACTGCCCAGCCTACCCTGAATCCCGGAGCAAAGAGTTTTGAAAGAGTGCTTATGTAGATGACATTTCTATTATCACCATTTATATCCATTTCTTTTAAAGAAGGTATTGCTTTGCCCTCATACCGCAGTATTCCATATGGATTATCTTCTATTATTATAATATTGTACTTTTTTGCAAGCTCAAGGAGTTTTTCCCTGCGTTCCAGATTTAATGTAAAGCCGGAAGGATTTGAAAAATTTGGGACCAGATAAATAAATTTTACCACTTCTTTATTATCCGAAAGCTGCTTCAATTTTTTCTCGACTTCTTCTATAAGAATGCCATTTTCATCCACAGGGATGCCGATTATATTTGCTTCATAAGCCTTAAAGGCATTCAGGGCTCCTACATAGCTCGGAGCTTCGACGATAATATTATCACCGGCATTAATAAAGATCTTTGCCAGAAGGTCGAGGGCCTGCTGGCCCCCGGCAGTTATTACAATATCCTCCTCATCAGCTTTGATACCTTCAAGAGCCATTACTTCTGTCAGTTTTGTCCTCAGGGGATAGTATCCGGTGGAATCTCCATATTGAAGGCTTATTCCTTTGTCAGCCCTTAAGGTCCTCTTTATATATCTTTCAAGTTTTTGATAATTTAGAGCCCTGACTTCCGGCAGGCCCCCTGCAAAAGATATCATATCCGGAAGCACAGAGAGAGAAAGAAGATTTCTTATTTCAGAGGAGACCATTCCTCCGGTACGTTTCGAATAAAGATGTTTCCAATAATCAAATGTTGTTTTTTTACTCATGACTCCCCGCATAAAATTTATATATGGTTAGAAAATAATTCTTTCCTGAACGATATGTTCACTTAATAAATAATAATATATAAATATATATTAAATCTGCCAAAAATTCAAAATAGATTTCCAGGAGTCCGGTTCCCGGACAGGCTCCCAGTTTAAACAATATTATTAAGTGATATAATTAAGCAGAAATATAACTCAGGGGAAGGTTTTTTATAATTATGGGCACAAAGGTGGTTATAAAGGATCTTTTTTCAGACAGGCTGGAAAGAATCAGGATCAAATGTGTCGAATGTGATTTCTGGTTTGATTATAATGAAGAGAGTTTTCTAAGAGATGTTCTAAGCATAAAGAGCATATCTGAAGC
>CBDUUS010000364.1:0-1747 GCA_965370465.1 uncultured bacterium
GAAACATCTGGAATATGTAGAAGCTATTTGGGTCATGAAGAAATAATTAATTCTTTGCTAAATATAGATTGCCTGATGAAACAGGAGATAAAATTATAAGAAATATAAGTAAAGTATCGGAAAACTGGTGGGATTCTACATATACAATTCAATTTTTACAAACCGGGAATAGGGACATGTGATGCAGAGATGCACTAATAAAATTGTAATTGAGCACGAGATTAATAGATAAATTTTTTTAATAGTAAAGTCAATATATTGTAGCCAATTAAATTTGACAAAGGTTTATGAAATAAGTTATAATGTTTAGTGCGATGATGAAACTATATATATTCATTTTTTCTTTTAATAAACAAACAGTCTTAGATTGGAGGTGAGGTAATAATTCTTTTGACCAGATGGGTTTTGTAATTATTTTGATACACAAATCAAATATGCAAAATTCAATACTAAAAATATAAAATGTATTATTTAAAGGAGGGACAAAATGAGAAAGTTTTTTGTAGGAATGGTTGCAGTAGTCTTTTTATTGTCAACGATTCTGGTCGGGGCTAGCTGTAAATCAGAAGCAGCTCCAGCAGCAGCAGAAGAGGCAACAGAAGAGGCAACAGAAGAGGCCCCAACGAATGAATTTGAAGGTCAGACAATAGTTGTTAAATGCTCACCGGACATGGCTATGTCAGGGCTAAAAGCGGTAACCGAACAGTTTGAAAAGGATTATGGAGTAACTGTTGATTATAATGAAATAGGCTGGGATGTATGGTTCCCGCAGCAGGCGCAGATTCTTGCAACTGATGAACCGCTGGATGTAATGGGTAATGGTAAAAATGCCTGGATAGAATTTCCGGACAAACTTACACCCCTGACTGATATTTTACCGGACGTATTTACTGATATGGTGCCGGAACTGGTAGAATACTCAACTCTCCGGGGAGAGATAATGGCGGTTCCATTTCTTCCCAGTTACCAGATCATGTTCTATAATAAGACCATATTCGAAGAATCAGGAGCTCAAATTCCTGAGACATGGGATGAATTTCTGGTAACACTCAAGACAGTAAATGATTATAATGGCAACTATAATTATGTTGCTGACTGGACCACTGAAAATTTCTTCTTAAACTTCATTCTGACGATGCAATCATCAGGTGTAGAAGAATATAATTGGGTAGATGGTGAGCTGGTATTCAATTTTGATTCTCCTGAAGCAGTTAAGACAGTTGAATTTATGAAATCACTATTAGATCAAGACCTGATTGACCCGGGAGTACTGGTTCAGCTCCAGCAGGAAGCTTCATCACTATTTGACCAGGGCGATATCGCAATGATGGCTATGTGGGAAATGTATGCAGGTTTCCTGACAGATGAGGCATTTGATAATACAGGCTATTTTGCGTTCCCCGGCAGGGAAAAAGGAATGACAGGCACACTTGACGGACATGAATATCTGATGATACCTAAATCAGCAGAGAATCCAGAATTGGCTGCTGAATATATAAGATATATTACATCTTATGAGAACACAAAATTAAGGTCGATAGTGGATAAAAGTATTCCTGTGTATTCTGCACAATTTAATGATCAGGAAATAATAAATGCTCTTCCGTACTTACCTGTTATAGATCTGGTAAAGAAAAATTTAGCAGATCAATTCCCGCCGGTAACAACTACATATGAATTGAGGCTTGAAACTGCAACACAGATTCACCCGGCTCTTCTGGGTGAAGTATCTGCAGAGGAAGCATGT
>CBDUUS010000365.1:0-1743 GCA_965370465.1 uncultured bacterium
ATAACAGTCCTTGCTTCAGGCTTTATACGGGGATCATCAAGTCCGCAGCTTGTATCAGAGCATGTAATGCACAGAGTCTTATCTGCAGCGCATTGCCCTTTGCTGCCAAAGACTTGCATCCTGTCCTTGACTACGTTTTTAATCTCAGTCATGGCCAGTTCGGCCAGATCCGGATAGCTGATAGAGCCCGGATGTTCTTCAATAAATTTGTGCACCCTTGCGACCGCTGCCTGCGATATTCCTGTATAAAAATTGATCTTGCATATGCCAAGGCTCACAGCTTTTCTGAAATCATCATCAGATATGCCAGAACCTCCATGAAGGACCAGCGGAACACTGACTGCATCCCTTATGGCTCCAAGGCGCTCAAAATCGAGTTCGGGATCGCCTTTGTAAAGCCCGTGGACATTTCCAATGGATATGGCCAGTGTATCAAGACCGGATTCCCTGGCGAAATAAACCGCATCTTCGACTTTTGTAAATAATTCCTTGCTGGAAGTATGGGGTGCGGCAGTTTCGATACCTATTACTTCGCCTCCTACATTTCCAAGCTCGCCTTCAACGCTTACATCGACGCTGTGGGCGATCTTTACCACCTCTTTGGTCCCTTTCAGGTTTTCTTCAAGGGGATGTTCGCTTCCGTCATACATAATGGAAGTAAAACCTGCCCGGATCGCCCTTACCATGGTCTTAAGGCTCTTTCCATGGTCAAGGTGTATACATACAGGAATACTGACATTTTTAGCCGAACTGATAAGTGTCGGAGCTATGTCTTCGAGATTTAAATATCTGAAATGGACCTCGGCAAGCTGCAGGATAACAGGAGAATTTGATTCAACTGCAGCATCAAGAATATGATCAATAAAGTCAAGGTTTGTAATATTGAAAGCACCCACGGCATATTTGTTCTGCTGAGCATGGGCAAGCAGGTCTTTCATATTGATAAGAGACATAAGTTATCCTTCCATAATAGTATTTATACAAAACAGTGCTTATATATTTAACTAAATGATTATAGATAGTTGTAGGATTTTAATCAATACTACTTTAGAAAATTTATAAGTCCGCATGATTTAATCGATTATAGAGCAGGTGTTTAAGGGTTAAATTCGCACACCATAACAGGACCTTATTATCCTATTGCTTTATTGAGGCAGAGGACCCTGGCCTGCCGGGAAGAACTGTAATATCCAGGATCCAGAATTTAAAATGGATAAAAGATACAATGACCTGTGTGGCGGCCGATCCGGCTTAGACGATAAAAAGACCCTGATTATATAAATCAAAATATATTTGCATATATTTTTTAGTATGTTTTAATATATTACTTGCAGATTATTGATATAATAGGCGCAGAATATAACTATATACAGAATTGAGGAGGTTAGTAATGAAAATTGCACCAAAAATAGTAGTAGGAGCTATTATCTTTATTGTCGTGCTGATAATATTGATAAACAGCTTTGTAATCGTCCAGGCCGGTAATGTCAGGGTACTCACACAATTTGGAAAAACGATAGGGGTGACCTTTAATCCTGGCATACACATGAAGATCCCATTTGTCCAGAATACTGTTAATTACTCGACCAGGCAGGTAACATATGAGACCAGCGATACCCCGGAAACAAGCATGGCAAATTATCGTGATTATTCTGTGGATACGACTTCTTTAGACGGACAGCAGATACAGGTCAAATATACCATAAGGTTTGCAATCGACGGCCAAAAGGCTGAATGGATCCT
>CBDUUS010000366.1:0-1743 GCA_965370465.1 uncultured bacterium
TTACTACTCTATTGGATATGCAGTTTAATACAGTCACAGTGGAAACAAAGATGATGAATCTGGCTATAGAAATTGCATTTGAAGATAATATCTCGGTATATGATGCAGTTTTTTTATCTATTTCAAGTTATTTGATGATTCCATTGATTACGGCTAATCCCCGTCATCACAAGCAGTTAAAAAGAGGAAATATTATATTATTACGGGATATCAAAATATAATAAATAATACTCCTTTTCATTTTATTTTTATACGGATCTGGTGTATCATGTGTGTATCAGGAGGTGTACAATAATGAGGACAAATATTGTTATAGAAGATAATTTACTAAAAGAAGCATTTAAATATACAGATGTTTCAACAAAAAAAGATTTAATAAACCATGTCCTGATTGAATTCATAAAGAATCAGAAAAGATTGGATATAAGTGAAATACGGGGAAAAGTTTCATTTAAAGATGACTATGATTATAAGAAATTGAGAAAAGGCATATAGGAATGGTTCTTGTTGACACTTCTGTATTCATAAAGTATTTAAAAAATATTGAAAATAAAAAAGTAATTAAATTCAAAGAATTATTGGATTTTAAAGTACCATTTGGAATAAATCCCTATATATATCAGGAATTACTGCAGGGAGTAAAAACAGAAAAAGATTTTAACCTGCTAAGAAAATATTTAGATACACAGAATTTCTATTATTTGAACAATGGTTTAAAGTCATATGAAGAAGCGGCAAAAATATATTTTAAATGCCGAAAAAAAGGTATAACGATTTCAAGTACTATTGACCTGCTTATTGCCAGGACTTGTATTGAAAATGATATCTATCTTCTTCATGATGATAAAGATTTTGATTTAATATCAAAGATAATTAAAATAAAAATATATTGATTTTAGAAAGAGGCAATAATATCAAAGGCAAGAAAGTATTAAACATAGTCCCAACGCCCTTCTTTGCGGACAGAGGCTGCCATATGAGGATACTCGGCGAGATGAAGGCCCTTGAAAAGAATGGCTATCAGAATATAATCGTCACCTATCATAATGGCCGGGACCTTGAGGGATTGGATATAAGGAGGATTATAAATATCCCCTGGTACAAAAAGCTCGAAGCCGGTCCGTCCATACACAAGTTCTATATAGATATCCTTCTCTTTTTCAAAGCAGCAGCTGTATATATTAAGGAAAAGCCGGATATTATCTACGGACATCTCCATGAAGGCGCCTTTGTGGGCGGCCTGGTAAAGTATCTTCTTACTTTTGGCAGGGTACCGCTTGTCTTTGATGTCCAGGGAAGCCTTACCGATGAGCTTGATACATTTGATTGGCTCAGGGGCAGGAAAGTGATCAGGTGGCTCTTCCATAGCTTTGAGAAGTTTATATGCAGCATGCCGGACTTCTTTATATGCAGTTCGGTCTCAAATGGCGATATTATAAAGGAGAGGTTCAAGAAAGATGCTGACAGGGTAAAAGTGGTAATAGACGGGGTCCATACTGATTTCTTTGACAGTCCCCCGAAAAAAGGGTTTAAAAAAGAGCCGGGCATACCAGAAGGCGCCCCCCTTATAATATTTACAGGAGCCCTGCTTGCCGCCAGGGGGATATGGAACCTTGTGGATGCCATACCGATGGTCATCAAAGAGAGAAAGGATATACACTTTCTTATAGTGGGGTATCCCGTAGAAGAGACTAAGAAGAAAATTGAAGAGTTAAATGTACAGGATAATGTACACTTTACTGG
>CBDUUS010000367.1:0-1733 GCA_965370465.1 uncultured bacterium
TCAGCTTCCCCAAAAACGGCAGCTGAAAAGATAAGGATCTCACAATTTCTGTCTTTATAACAATCCTGGTCAAGGCCGGCTTTCAGGCAAGTATGCTCAAGAAAGCTTTTTCTGTCGAAATTATTCTCAGTCGCTACCTGTGGAAGAAGAAGCCCCTGGTTAAATCCTTTTTTTATTAGAATACCGTGTTTTCCCACTTCGATCTCCTCAATATCTTTTATCTTCCACAATGGAGAAAGGGCGGATATCTCAATATCGATACTATCCAATTCATCTGCAGAGATAGCGGGGAAACGCGGGTCCCTGGTACTGGCCTCTACAGCCATATTCATCACTGTCTTCCAGAGAGGGGTCCGGGCTATAATATTGCCTATGCAGCCTCTCAGGTTTCCGTGAGCATGTATGGTGACAAAAGCTCCGCATTCTATATTAAGTACCGGGTCATCTATATTATAGCTACCTGGTGCGGAGCCGATTACAGTATTTTTAATAGTCTCTCTGGCAATTTTAAGAAGCAATTTTTGTTGTATGTCATTTAATTCCAGATTTTTCATATCTCTCCAATGCTTATCCTACTTTTTATAAAAAGCTGCAGACAGATAACCCACTACGGCGCTTTTATCTCCACAAGCATCACCGGAGTTTGCATAATGTAGAATCATCGAAGAGTCTGCACCCATAAGACTGGAAGCGATCATTGCAGAGACCACCGGCCCTCCTCCGCACATCTCTGCTTTATCGGCAATAAACTCTTCCATTAGTCCATCGGTATCAAATGAACCGATAAGTCCGCTTACCTTTTCGTCAAGCCCTGAAGCAATATCATATGGATGATAGTGGGAAAGATCCGTACTGGCCACTATCAATATATTGTCATCAGAGAATAGTCTTCCTATAGTATTCCCAAGCTCCATTATATTTTCCCTGCTCTGATTGCCCATTACCACCGGTACTATCTTTATATTGCTGCCCAGCACTATCTGCAGGAATGGGAGCTGTACTTCGAGACTGTGTTCCTGGCCATGTCCGGAATGTGATCTTTCTATTGCCGGGCTTGCATCTGTTAGATCTCTGGCTCTTTTACTGTCTATCGTGACGGTCCCCAGCGGAGTCGCATAGCCGTCTCCATGATAAACAGAGATAAAATCAAAGTATCCCCTGTGGGAAGGCGCTATTACTATAATACTGTCATAGTCGGAGCCGGCGAGCTGTTTATAGGAATATGCAGCCACCTGGCCGGAATAGATATACCCTGCATGCGGACTTATAATTGCTTTTATATTGCCGATATCCCGCGGCTCCACCTTTTCAAGGAATCCGTTTATCTGGCCGGCCAGTGCTTCAGGGTCCGCAGGATAGAAGCTGCCGGCGGCTGTACTTCTTCTTATAATATTGTTAAAAGCCATCCAGGGCCTCCCTGATAGATCTTATAATATGCGCAGTATTATATATTATATTTGATTTAATATATATTTGTCTAATTACTGTTCTTTACAGCTATGAGATTCAGCTAATAGAATTTATTTTACCTTTGAGGAAAATACGGTATTATTGATTAGAAAAGTAATACAGAGGAGTTTTATGGAATATATACTTGGTGTGGACGGAGGAGGGACAAAGACAACCGCAATAATAACCGGGACAGATGGGGAAGTGATAGCCGAATCGACTTCAGGAGCCAGCAGTTTTCCCAGTGTCGGTGTCAGAAAAGCAATAGAAAATCTCAACAGGGC
>CBDUUS010000368.1:0-1732 GCA_965370465.1 uncultured bacterium
TTATGGCCCCGCCAGTTGTTTTTTTTAAATAGCCTTTGCTTTCCAGCACATTGAGGTCCCTGTATATGGTCATCTCAGAAACATTAAACTTTTTTGCAAGAAATATTACACTGAGGCTTTCCCAGTCATTGACCAGGTCGACTATCCTCTGTCTTCTTTCTTTGATTTTCATTTAAATCCAGATTCCAAAAACCGCTTATAATTTTAAATCAATAAAGAATCCGACGTTTTATAAAAACATTAGCTTACTAGATGCCATATAACCCGGCAGCATTCAAACCTAAAATATTTTTTTTGTCTCCATCAGTTATCTTTGCACTCAAAATATTAATTAGATAATACCTGACATCTATCCATGGCATATCTGTTCCAAAAAAAAGTCTTTTGGACCCTATTCTCTCAATATATGCTTCAATGAGTCCCGGCTCAAATATATCGCCGGCAAAATCTACATAAAGGTTCGGATATTTCTCCAGCAGATCTATTACTTTATAAAGATAGTCTCCCCTGCCGCCTGCATGCGCCAATATCAGTTTTAGACCGGGATGGTTTTTTACGATCTCTTCAAAATTAAAAGGATCAGAAAACTTTTGAACCTTATTTGGTACATTCGGGTTCCAGGTATGGGTCAGTACCGGGATCTGCTTCTCTTCAGCAAGCGCCCAAAACTTTTTATACCTTATGTCTGTTGGATAACAAAGATGCCAGGAAGGATGAATCTTTATCCCGATGATTTTTTTCTCCGTATAAAACTCATCTATTATCTTTAAGGATTCATCTTCAAAATTAGGATTAAAAACCAGGAGCCCATATAAAAAATCTTTATATAGCGCCAATAATTCAAATAGCTTTTTATTTCCATATTCTATAGTGGATAGGCTGCCATGATGTGATACGATTGCCTTATTTACTCCGAATTCCTTCAGGATAGAAATTATATTGCTATCGCCCGCACCTGGCATATTCAAACTGGATAAATATCCAAGATGCAGATGCGAATCTATGACCTTTATATTTTTTAATCGTCTTTTTATTTCATTCACTATTCTACGCTCAATATTAGTATTTAATAACTTTTTACTATTTCACCTAAACCAATGACCACATATAAATATCTCAATGATCATCATGTTAACAATTAAATGGCTTTGCTATATCTTTATTTCTTTAAATATATTTTGAATATTTAAATTAGAGATCTTTTCTTTATTTTCTTTTGAGAGTGATGAATTAATCAATCTTCCTACTGATAATTGCGGTTCATAATAAGGAAAATTAGAATCAAACAAAAGCCTGTCTGCTCCGCCGATGCCGGCCAGGTCCTCGATCTGATCTATAGCGAGAAGATTATGAATATTTAAATAAATATTTTTAGTATTTTTTAGAAGGGAAAATAAGAAACTATTAAACATCAGCTCCTTTGAGGCGCCGCCGTCAATAATAATAGGAATATTATTATATTTACCGGCGACCTCTAATATTTTTTCCCACTCAATATTTTTATTTCCTGTTATATCTATTTCATCCAGGCTTATCATCACCGGGAAGCTATAGTGGTCCAAAACCTCATAGAATCTTCCAAATCCTGAGATCTCAAACGGATATTTGTGGGATCTGGGAAACAATCTCAGGACTCTGAAACCCTGATCATAGCGGGTTTTTAACCCCTTTTCAAAGTTTTCAGGTTCATAGAAATAATCCTGTTCCATTATCATCATCCCATTTAAATCAA
>CBDUUS010000369.1:0-1723 GCA_965370465.1 uncultured bacterium
TGCCATCGGCAATATTTTTAACAGTTGCAGTTATCTGTACCGGTTTGCTAAAAATATGGTCCATTTTCCCACCAATTTCGGTTGTAATTATTTTTCCTATTCCAGCATCAATAGCTTTATAAACTACATCTTTATCTATAAAACTCATTAGAGTCTGGTACTTTATATTTTGAGCTAACATTTCCTTTAACATGCAGGTATTATCCCCCGGTGCTCCTGCTGTGGTCGCATCAGAATCTGATATCACTATCAGGCCTTTTTTCATTTTTGATACCTCCAGTACAGCCTCTTTGGGACTTATTTCTTCTGCAAAGAAATCTTTTCTTAAATTCCACGCATACTCTGCAACCTGGTCTGCATAGTATTGGGCTTTTTCTTTAGTAGAATTCGTATAAACTAAGATACTCCAACCCAGTTCAGGAACATCCAGCCAGGGTTGAACAGGAAAAAATGATACACCTGTCACGTCAGATTTATCTTCAATACTTTTAATAAAAGCAAAAATATCCTTAAATGGGCTTTTTTTAGAATCATGGAGACGGGCCGGTGTTATCACGGGTAATTTATTAAATCCAGTATTTAATTTGAAATTATTATCCCTCAATATTTTAAATAAAATATCTGCAGCTTTTTTACCAGTCCTTAATAGATCTATATGGGGACAGGTATGATATCCTTCTATAACACTTGCATGTTTTAACATTTTTTTAGTTATATTAGCATGTAAATCGCAGGATATCGCTACAGGAATTTTACCCAATACTTCTCTGTGGATAGTTTCCAGGATATCACCCTCAATGTCAAAAACATTATCAGCGACCATAGCTCCATGAAAAGATATCAAAATTCCATCAAGTGGCTCAGCTTTCATTAAAGAACCGATAAAATCTTCTTTTAATTTATCATATACTTCTGCCCTGACATTCCCCTTTGGCCAGGTCCAGGCCCTCATGATAGGAACAAGTTCTATATCCTTTTTAGTATTTGCTGCACCAATAAAGCCGCCTAACTCATTAACTTCTGAAAATTTTTTTATAATTTCATTCCCAAAATATAAGCCGTACTGTTTGAAATCTTCAATATCTGTTTTAACAGGTGAAAATGTATTTTGTTCCTGCCATAACTGCCCTATAGCCACTCTAAACTTTCTCATGCAGAGCTCCCTATACCTGGTTTTCAAATTATTCTTTATAGTCCTGGCGCTATGGTAAATAAAACTTCTGTCATATCTTTGCCCAGATTAAAATACTGATGTTTATACCCTTCAGGTATGAGGAATCTTCCACCTTCTTCCAATTCATAAGCTTTCCTGGAAACAGCATTCTCATCCTTGAGTTCACTTAAAATAACAATCTGTAATTTACCCTTAAGCACCATAAGTATTTCATCGCCTTTATGGGTCTCCGAATCAGTATGTTTACCCGGAGTAATCTCAATTTTGCCCACATGACATTTCTCATTACTAATATAAAACGTGAATTTTGACTCATGTTCTTTGCCATGGATCACAGTTAATGCATCTTCTGGTTTGATATGTATGTGTCTCTTCTCATTTCTGGCTTCTTTTGTATTTGGCGGCCAGTTGCCTAAAAAATCTTTTATAGTCTTCATTGATCCCCCTAAAGATAAAATTTATATTAAATCAAAGCCTGCAAATGTCAGCTATATATCCTGGAACCGGATTTATTTTTTAGTCAGCCTTGTATTTCACAGTTTCTAATTT
>CBDUUS010000370.1:0-1722 GCA_965370465.1 uncultured bacterium
TATCCTTGGTCTTCCCTTTTTCCTGGCTTTCTTTTTTGCTGCAACAAATTTTATTGTTTTGCCGTCGGTTCTCATATATCCCAGTACCCTGTCTTTTTTATCTTAAGTATCCAGGATGCATAAGATCTGTTATATCCAGTCATAGCGCAGAACTCATCAAGCATGATACCTTTCTGCTTTTTGGCCGCCTTAGTGTATCTTTTCTTAAGCTGCTTTGTTACTGCTTTTTTTTGCCTCATATCTAACATCTCCATCCTCCCTATATCTAAAGAACTTATTATTTCTTTACAATACAGGGATATTTTCCCATAATTTCGTTTAGATTTTATTTATGAGGCAACGATACCGTTTCATATAGATCATTAATGAAGCAATTCGATTATTTGACATAGAGTTTGTTTACTGTTATAGTTAGGTAAAACTAACAATTATAGAATAAATATTTATGAGGTTATAAAATGGTTGAACTGACACAGAGCATGGGAGATTATTTAGAAGCAATTTATGTAGAGGGTCTGGAGAAGAAAGTAGTAAGAGTAAAAGATATTGCTAAGTTTCTAAATGTTAAAACGTCCTCAGTAGTGGATGCTGTAGGAAAGCTTACTGATAGGGAATTGGTTATTCATGAAAGATATGGTTATTTAGAGCTTACTAAAAAAGGCGCAGCAGCAGCCAGAGACATATATAAAAAACATAAAGAGCTTTATAAATTTTTTTATGAAGTGCTGGGCATAAGCCCTGAGGTATCGGCAAGAGATGCCTGCAAGTTTGAGCATTATATCAGCAAAGAAACATTAGATAGAATAGTAAAGTTTATAAAGTTTATTGAGACTTGCCCTGAAGGATTCCCTTCATGGCTCAAGAATTTTAATTATTATGCAAAGCACGGAAAACGGATGGAAATTTGTCCAAAGAAAAAAGCCTGAATCCTTCAGTAGAATATATGATCATTATATAAAATTCTTAAGAGAATATATTTAAACTAATTATTCACCTCTGTCACACAACTTCCCTCTATAATTTTTTAGAAGTCATATATATAACTTAAAATTAAACTGCGCCTAATATTTATCAGAAGACTATTTTTAAAGGTAAGATCTTTTTTGCTATAAAACAGCAATCGATCATCTTAAAATAATTTCTAAACGGCCCTGCTGTGAAAATTTATTTGACAGCAATAGTGCCATGTATTATAGTTAGCCAGGTCTATCAATATATTACTAATCTATAATATAGAAAGGCAGAAATAATATGAATAATCAAATCGATGTGCCGCAAAATCTTACCTTAAGTGAACTGAGAACAGAGAATGCAGCACGGGTAGAGACAATAAGGGGAGGAAATGCCGTGATCAGCCGGATGGCTGCAATGGGTTTCTCTCCAGGAGCAATGGTAAATATGGTGCAAAACTATAAGAAGAGGCCCGTTATTGTAAGTGTGCGCGATTCCAGAATTGCATTAGCGCGAAGCGTGGCAGATAAAGTTTATTTAAGGAGGGTAGAAAATTGAGTATAGAAAAAAATACAAGTACCGGAACACTACTTGAAAAAGATAAGCAGGTCTACCAGGGGGACGATCAGCAAATTATGACCGTAGCTATTGCCGGTCAGCCCAATGTAGGAAAATCCACAGTCTTTAACAGACTGACAGGCCTCAGGCAGCATGTCGGCAACTGGCCGGGAAAAACAGTTGAGTGCAAGAAAGGAAAATTTAATTATAATG
>CBDUUS010000371.1:0-1713 GCA_965370465.1 uncultured bacterium
CTATTATCCAGGATTATTATTGTACCCGTTCCCTTATTATATACATTATCTATAAGAGAAGTTATTCCTGAATGGAAGAATGTGGAATCTCCTATAACAGATACTACTTTGCCTTTAAAAGCGGGTTCCGCCTTTTCCATTCCAAGCGCCTGGCCGATACCTGCTCCCATGCAAAGGCAGCTGTCCAGCGAATTAAGGGGAGGGAGGACCGATAAGGTGTAGCATCCAATATCACCCATTACTTTAAGCTTTAGTTTCTTTAATATATGAAATACTGGCCTGTGAGGACAGCCTGCACAGAGCACAGGGGGTCTTAATGGCAATTCCTTCTGTATCTTTTTTATGTTTTCTTCAGGTCCCTTACTTTTTAGAGCATTACCCGCATCTATGCTTCGTTCCGGCCCGATAGAGAGTCCTTTGCCGATCATCTCATCATACAGTTTTCTTAGAATAAGCGGATTCAGCTCGCCGTATAGCGGGAAGAGCTCCTTTCCGATCACCCTGGCTCTAAGGCCCATTCCGGCTAATTGCTCTTCAAGGTATGGCTCAAGCTCCTCTATTACTATGACAGTTTTTTTATCTTCTACAAAATCCCTTATCAGCTTCTCCGGGATAGGGGCCGTCATCCCAAGCTTTAATATCGGTATATCTGAAAAAACCTCTTTTGCATATTGGAACAATACTCCCGAGGTTATGATGCCGATATCCTCAGCACCTCCGCCATCTTTCCCGATATACTCTTTATTGAGGCTGCTTTCATTTGAAAATCTTATCAGTTTTTCCCATCTATCAAGCACCACTCTGTGCCTTATCCTTCCATGTGCAGGTATCATCACATATTTCTGGCAATTCTTTTCATACTTTTTTAAAGGTATTTCTTTTCTGTCAGATATACTCACAAGCGACCTTGAGTGGGATATTCTTGTTGTTGTGCGCAGCATTACAGGCGTGTCGAATCTTTCACTTATTTCCAGGGCCCTGCCCACAAAATCTTTTGCTTCCTGGCTGTCAGATGGCTCAAGCATGGGGACCCTTGCAAATCTGGCATAAAAACGGTTATCCTGCTCATTCTGAGAACTATGAAGCTGGGGATCATCTGCAGATATAATTACCAGTCCTCCGGTGACTCCCGTGTATGACATAGTCATGAACGGGTCAGCAGCAACATTCAGTCCCACATGCTTCATAGCTGCCAGCGTCCTTGCTCCGGCTATGCTTGATCCGGATGCTACTTCAAGGGCGACCTTTTCATTTACGGACCACTGGCTGTATATTTCAGGGTATTTTGATATATTCTCCAGGATCTCTGTAGATGGCGTACCTGGATAAGCAGTTGCGACCCTTACTCCTGCTTCATAAGCGCCTCTTGCTATTGCTTCATTGCCTGTCAATAATTTTTTTTCTTCTTTATTTTTCAATTAATATCCGATGTCTTCTTATTAATAAAAAATATTATTAGAAATTTTTAAATATTATTCAGTTGAGAACAAGGCGCGATTTATTGGTAATAAAATATTATATTACAAAGGTATAAATAATATAGTATATAAATATATTATTAAAAGTAAAGGGCATAACCATTCAATTGATTTATAAAAATTTGCTTTTGTATCTAATTACTATTTCTATTTAATTATTGTACTTATTAGAAACAATACCAATAAACTTCTCAACCAATCCAGGGTCAAACTGTGTTCCGGAACATCTGCCAAG
>CBDUUS010000372.1:0-1700 GCA_965370465.1 uncultured bacterium
CAGCTGTTTTTGATGGCATCTATCTCTGCATGATCATCTCCGGCCTTCCTGTGATAGCCTTCAGAGATGATGCGGCCATCCTTTGCTATCACTGCACCGACCATTGGATTAGGAGAGGTATGTCCGCGCCCCTTTTCCGCAAGGCTTATAGCCTTCTTCATTAGTTCTCTGTCTCTGTCTGTAAATTTTGTCATCATATTTTGCGAAATATTCCGATATTAATATCCTGTCCGAGCATATAAATAAAAAGCCGCGGAGAAAACCGCGGCTTATATAATATAAGTCAAAATTTTCTCCCATCCAGACTATAACTGTCGGTCTTAGAATCACACTAAGTCAGCCTGCATAAGCAGGGTTGCGGACTTTTACCGCCGGTAGGGAATCGCACCCTTCCTCGAAAAATTCATTTCTCTATCTATAAATTATCAAAGGAACCTTATATATCAAAGGATCCAACCTTTATGGATATAAATTATATCATGAAAGATTGATTTTACAAAAACATCATCATTTAAAAATTTCTTTTGAAATAAATCCTATATATATTAAAATAGTAAAGGCTGTAAAGCTATTTAGAGTCTTTGCAGGGCAGTGCAGGCCCGGGAGAAATATTTATGCTCTATCAGTTATTATAAATATATGGCTATTCATATGAACATAGAGAAAAATAGGAAAAAGAAAATATTGTGCAGCTGTGGGACCGGGGTAGCTTCCTGTTCATTTATATCATCAGAGATCGGGAAACTCCTGAAGGAAAACGATATTGATGCTGAGATAATTGAATGCAGGATGTCCGATATCAATGATTGCTATAAGGATGTTGATCTAATAATCAGCACTTCACAACTGCCTCCAAAGATAGACAGGATGAAGATCAGCGGCATACCGTTTATCACAGGAAATGATTTGGAAGAGACTAAAGAGGAAATATTAGAGTTTTTCAGAAAGTAATATATTTCCTGCAGTCCGCTATTATTTTTTTATATTATAATCCATTAAAATATGGGTCAGAACAGAGGACCGGGCAATATGTCAGATATAAAGATTTCAGCTTCTATCTTAAATAGTGATTTCGCACATCTTGCAGATGAAATAAAAAAGGTTGAGAAGACAGGAGCAGAGATGCTCCATGTGGATATAATGGACGGAGTATTTGTCCCAAATATCACATTTGGCCCCCCTGTGATAAAATGCATCAGGAAGAACACAGAACTATTTCTTGATGTCCATCTGATGATAAGCCGTCCCGACAGATTGCTTGATAGTTTTATTGAAAGCGGAGCCGACTCAATAAATGTCCATGTCGAAGAATGTCCCCACCTTGACCGCACATTAAACTATATCAAAGAAGCCGGTAAGAAGACCGCAGCGGCGCTTAATCCGTCCACTCCAATAAGCAGCATTGAAAATGTTCTGGGCCTTGTCGATATGATACTTATTATGACCGTAAATCCCGGTTATGGCGGACAGGGATTTATTGAAGGCATGGTCCATAAGATAGGCCAGCTGAAAAAGATGATAGAAGATTATAAGGAGCGGACGGGCCAGCAGGAAAAGGTTATAGATATACAGGTCGATGGAGGAATAGACCTGAGGACCGCCCCGCTTGTTGTCAATGCCGGCGCGACTGTTCTTTCAGTAGGCACAGCTATCTTCAGGGCCGATGATCCGGCCGGCTTTGTGAAAAGATTGCGGGAGAG
>CBDUUS010000373.1:0-1685 GCA_965370465.1 uncultured bacterium
CCAGTAGAATCTACTATATGGGGATCATTATTATTTAAGAATATATAAGGGACAGGCAGGATCATAATGGCTAAATTGGGCGGAGGATGCCCCGGACAGAATACGGCATTTCTAAAAGATTTTAAGACTAATGTCGTACCATGTCCCAAATGCGGGCATGAGGTAGAATTTTTTGCAGATGAGAGAAAGGTAAAATGCCCGAAATGCCATAATAATATCTTTAAGGTAAATCCTCAGGTAATAGAATATGATAACGGCAGGCTGACCTTCAGCGGGACCGATAAAAGCTGTCTAAACTGGTGCGGAGGATGCCTGAACAAGAGAGATTATCAGGATATAGAAGAGAACAATCAAAGGATAGCGGCCAAAAAAGAGGACCTTAAAAAGCTCATAGGATCGATCGATCCGGGAGACAGCGATGTGGCGGACTTCTTTATAGAGGCCTTTAAGAAGAGTATAAATTCCCAAAAGCTTATAGATAACAGGATATTCGATTCCCTGTCCGCAAATGACCCCGGCCTGTTTGTAAAGGCAAGGAATTATTATCTAAATTTTTTAAATGAATGAAAGCCCTGGCATAGGATATTTTTAAAAAAGAACCGTGTTTAAAAAGACAATAAAGAAAAAACGTAAATATCGACTCATAAGATTTGCCACCATTGTCTTTTTTGCAGTCCTGATCGGATTTCTTATTTTCTATAATATAGACAATCCAGGATTTTTAATGGGCCTTTTTGACCGCGGAGAGCCCCGTGATGAGGAAAGTGCCCAAATAGATATAGAAAATGTGGAGGAGGAGATCCCTGCCGAAAGTCCGGAGGAAGACACTGAACCTGGCGGATCTTCATTATGGCAGCGGATACTGGCATTTTTTAAGAGGGGTACAGGTTCGCCTGAAAGCGGAGAAAGCTACCCTGCAAGGCTTTCAATAAATATCTACTTTGCACAGACGGGACAGGAGAAGATACTTGCGGCAGAAGAGAGGACGATCATTGCGGGAAATCCCGGCAATGCTCTTGGAAATGCTATGAAAGAGCTCCTGAAGGGTCCCCTTATGAGCTACTATTTCCCGGTCATACCTGCCGGGACCAGGCTTGTGGGATACAGGGTAAGCGATGGAGTAGCAGAGATAGATCTTTCACAGGAATTTCTTGAAAACAGCCTGGATACGCGGATACTTGATGACTATATAATCTATTCTATAGTAAATACAGTGACCGGTATTCCCGATATAAATGGCGTGACCTTCTTCATAGAGGGAAAGAGGGTAAAGATGTATGGCAATATTGACCTTTCAATACCGGTTATAAGGAATAATGATTATTTAATTGAAGAGGAGTAGATAATATCAGGTAATTATCTCCGGGCTGCAGGCAAAGGCATGTTAAATAATCAATATAGTATGTACCTCAAATCCGGGAGGAGAGCTATTATTTTGTTGATTTTGACTGTCATTTAGTATATGCTTTCTTCTAATAGGATGGGACACACCCGGATTAAAGCCTGTGGAGAGAACGACCGCTGTACTGCAAGCTGGCTCTGTGAAGCAGGAACCAGATCCCAGATGGGATGCATAATAATTTATTGCCGTAAGGACATCACTTTTGAATGGTAATTATGAGAAAGAATAGAAATTACATTATACTTGCTATATTAACTGCTATATTCCTTTTTGCTACTGCTGC
>CBDUUS010000374.1:0-1683 GCA_965370465.1 uncultured bacterium
AAAGAAAAGGTAAAAATATTAAATTGTCAAAGAACTTTAGAAATTAAAATTATTAGATATATTTGCTCTTTGAAAACTAAATAAGTTAAGCAGCTTTCTTAAGAGGCAAAGATTCCATAAATACCTTCGATGATTCATATTCGGTTTTATGCTTTAACATGGAATACATCATCCTGGCAAGCTTTACAGCCACTTTAATTATTGCCTTTTTAGCCGGCATGCCGGCAGATACATTATCATGATAGTATTTCCTTAAGCTGGCTGTTATGTTTGATACAGGCCACACTGGAAAGATAAAGCATATATCTGAGTTCCTTGGGACCAGCTTTTTGAATAGTGGGGTTTTTCTTCCTGTACCTACCGGATTCAAATATATTAGGATAAAACCCAATAAAAGAAATAAGCTTATCTGAAGAGGGAAATCTTGATACATCCCCGACATAGCCCTTAAAAGTAGCAATGGTGCCAATACCTACGCCTTTTATGGAGTTTAAGATATCATAGTCAGAAGATCCTCCTTTGGGATCTTTGGGGTCAAGGATGGACATTATCTCATCCTCTATATCCTTTATTTTTAAGCTTAAAGATGAGATCTCGTCAAGTTGCATGGTAATAGTCATTCCTCTGGACCGGAAGGCCTTTCCGGAGTAGAAACTATCCTTTGCAGCCGATATTAGATCTTTGGCCTTATCAAGGTTAAAATTGCATCCCTGGTATCTTCTAAAGATTTTAACAAGCTTTGAGACACTTGCTTTTGCCATATGGCATGATGTGGGATATTTTGATAAAATATGCATAGATACTTTGGAGAAGGGATGAGAGATTATCTTGTTATATTCTGGAAATACCAGATAAAGAAGTGATAGTACACTTTTCTTTAGATCTTTCACCCTTCTCTGGAAACTATATTTAATCCTGACAAGCTCCTTTAGCTCCATCATACTATCATCAGAGATATACAGGCTCTCATATTTTCTGCCCGAGATAAGTCCAGCTATAGCTGTAGCATCTATTGGATCAGTTTTGATCTTAAACCCCATTGCCTGACGGTACTTTTTTACCTGATATGGATTTAAAAGAATAGGCGTGACATCTTTTTCCTTAAGGTATGAGCACATATTTTCCCAGTAGTTGGAGCTGACCTCCATACCGCAGACTATCTGACCGGTTTTGTAGCTTGAGAGCTTAGACAGTAGCTTTCTGATCCCTTCCTTGGAGTTTGTGATATTAAAGGGCTTAAAGATAGCCTCGCCGCTGTCATCTATTACAGCTACTTTGGAATCTTCCTTGGCAAGGTCGATTCCCACATAGATTTTTTCTTTCATAACTGGTTCCTTTCTCTTTTTGATTGTATTGGCCAAGCAGTTTTCCTGCTTAAAATTCTAACTATTGGTAAAGCCTCGTTATAATTAGTACTCTCAAGTTTCTGGAGCCTAAATCATTCTGATAATTACTCTGTAGTTAGTAGCAAGAAAGCAATAGTCTTTAGCAATTGGTCTACTTATTAGTAGCCAAAAGGAGGAGCAATTTGTCTTTCTGCTTAGCTTTATTTAGTTATATTTATATATTTTATATCAACAATTATTATTAATAAAATTTATCAATAAAATTTATTATCTTATTATACGAGAATACTGTAATAAACAAATAAATTGATAACATGGAATTTAATTGATAAATTTC
>CBDUUS010000375.1:0-1675 GCA_965370465.1 uncultured bacterium
TTTACTCCTATTTTTTTGCAATTTAATTATTCCAAATATAAATTATATAAAAAATAATCTAAATAACCAAAAAGCAATTTGCTGTATATTAATATTCAATAACTATGTCACCTAAAAGGTAGAAGTTTTATTCAGCGGAAATGTCACCCTTTACTTGAGAATCTTTAAATCTTTTGTGATGATGTACCATAACCTAAACCTTTCTTCTTTTACTTTGGATTATAGTTATAGAGGTCTGTGATTCAGACATAAGAAAAATTATATAAAAAACACCACTATATTAACACGCCTATAAATATTTTTACTACAAATTCGCAAAAAATTCATATTTTGCTTGCAAATTGGATATATAATATATATAATATATCCAAATGAATGAAAACGGTGATTTAAAACCAGAAGAGATCAGAAAAGCAGTCTGGGGACTAAATCAGAAAAGATCCAGACTCCAGTCAAAACTGATGTCGCCACCGGCAATGGTACAAGGATGTCTCCACAAGATATATAAAAAATGCGGCAACCCCAAATGCTACTGCAATGAGGGCAAAAAACACGGGCCCTACTGGGCCATATCCAGAAAGATCGGTGCCAGGACAAAGCTTACATATGTCAGCGACAAGAAAGTAATCAAAAAAGCTGCTGCCCATAAAAGATATAATAAGGATCTGGCCAGACTCCGAAAGATAGATGAAAAAATATACTCCTGGCTCAGAATATTAAGAGATAAAAAAACAAAGGCTTATGAAAAATGAACTTGTAGTATTTAAAAAAAACAAGCCCAGGGTAATAGCCGCCCTAAAGGATGGCAGAATTGATTTTGTTGACGGTACATCCTGGAGCTTTCCCGATAAGTTCTTTTCATTTCTACTGTCTATTGGATTTTTTGAGTTTGTAGAAGATAGCTACCCATCACCAGGGACCAGAAAAAATATTCCCCTCTGGATACTAATAGGACTTATGTTCCAGCTAAAGCTAAGCCAGGAAAATTCCTTTTACAAACTTCCGGGCATACTTAAAAGCGGCGCAATACTTACAAGGACCAGTTTTAATATCGGAAAAGTAGAAGGCGGGTTTAATAGAAGAAACACTCATCCCAGAGGCGAGGGTGAGATAGTAAATCAGGACACCTTAAGAAAACATTTCAAAAACACAGATGCAGATGAGCTTAGCTTCTGGAACAATAGCGATATAGTAAAGTTTTTCTCTAAAAAAAGGGTCATACTCGGAAAAGGCATATTTTTACTTGATACCACAATAATCACCCTTCCGGACAACAGTAATTACCAGGGGGCTTAAGTATCTACCACTGGATAGCGATAAAAACTATGTAAATGTAGACAGGCTGACAGAGGAAGAGAGAAAAAGGTTCAAATATACCCTGTGCTATAAGATGGTAAACCTTCTTGCGCATCAAAGGCTAAGGACTACTTTGTCTTTTTGGGAACTAAAGTGGCCGGGGGACGTACTCATGACAAGCCAATGGGAGAGAAGATAGTAGACGGCTTTGTGGCTAATATGGGAAAAGGAAAGATTAAAAGCCTTATTGCCGACAGAGGATTTTTAGATGGGCCCATGATAGCTTGCTTTAAAAATAAGTATGGCATCGATACGCTCATCCCTCTTAAGAAAAATATGGATGCATATCAGGATGCTGCATGGCTATCAAGACTTGAGG
>CBDUUS010000376.1:0-1674 GCA_965370465.1 uncultured bacterium
TAGATTAATTCGGTCTTTATTCCTATCTCGTCCAGGGCACCCCTGACTATCGAACCGCCGACTATACCAAATGTCTCAATATCTGAATTTGCCCATACAATAACCGGGACATCCGCCTTTATTGATGCCATGACCGCTGTGCTTGAATATGTCCAGGTACCAACATATATTACAAGTACATGTATATTTTTCCTGCGGAGTTCCTCCCCCTGATCAGTCATCTGTCCTGCAGTACGGGCAATCTCACCCATATCATATACTTCAAGATCAAGGTTTTGTAGGGCTTTTCTTGCTTTTGGGAGATAGCCTTTGACCCTCTCTACAAAAGTACCCGGCCAGGTCTCATCAAGGGACATGGTTACTATAAGACCTACTCTGGTCTGTTTATTCTTATAGAACATATGACACTCCTGATAATTATTTTTATAATCTATACCAATTAAAATTAAAGTATTATCTATTTTGCAGTTCCTTATTATTTTGGCCCAATACCTCAATGATACCGGGCCAAAACACACTATATTTATCTATATTGCATTAGATTTAAAGGATTTTAACAATATTTTCTTTTTTAAGAGTTTTTAGCCCTCTTCACCCCATATTTCTATTGCTTTGGGCATATATTCATCAACATTGCTTTCATCAATTGTAGGAGTTACAAGATATGTGAAATAATCAACAGTTTCTCCTGCCAGTATTTTCTCCATTATTTCCATAGAAAGTTCCCCGTCAGCCATAGGAGACTGGAAGATGGTAAAAAGCATCCAGCCCTCTTTTACCAACTGTACCGCCAGAGTCTGGCCATCACAACCATTAGTAACAATCTTCCCTGGTTCAAGTCCTGCATTCTGGAGTGCATTTGCCACACCGATTCCCATACCATCATTATGTGTATAAATCATCTGTAATTCATCTCCAAATTGAGTCAACCAGTTTTCAGTCAGGACCTGAGCTTTATCCGGCGACCAGTCGCCAGGCTGCAAATCAAGAAGATTGAACTTATCCCAATAACCAGCTTCTTTAACAGCATCATTAAAACCATTTTCTCTGTCAATAGCTGCCCCATATCCGGCCGTACCGGTCATATGGCAGTAATTAATCACATCAAAGCCCATCTCATCCATATACTTAACATACTCTTCACCCATCTGTCTTCCTTCCAGATAGCTGTTAGGACCTGCAAATCCCATTACGGCATCAACCTCTGCAGGATCAGTCAAAGTGTTTGAGATCAGTATCGGAAGATCTGGATTTTTATCATGTACTGTCTCTAGTACTGACACGATACCTGCAGCATCAGTAGGCATGACAAGAAGACCATCTATACCTTGTGCCACCAGGTCCTCGACTTGATTTACCTGTGTATTGATGTCTCCCTTGGCATCTGTCAGGATTATCTCCCAGCCACGATTAGCAGCTGCGGTTTCAAGAGCTCCAGAAAATGGAAAACAGTATGGACTGTCTTCTATAAAAGGCATCGAATAACCTATAGTTATTCCAGCAGCTTCTTCTGCAGCTTTTTCCTTGCAACCAATCCCGAAAAGGACCATGCTCAGGGCAAACAGTATTACTATCGCCCATACAGTAATTTTTTTCATTTTACTCTTCTCCTTTTGTTTTAATTAACAATTTTACAAAAACTCTTTTATTTTACTATATTAACCCCCTTTCAAT
>CBDUUS010000377.1:0-1669 GCA_965370465.1 uncultured bacterium
AAGGGCTCGGTGATATCTACCAGAAATTTATATATCCTGCCCCATGCTCCATGCCCCGGTGCAATCCTGAACCAGGATAATATTACCCTTAAAAATAAAATATATGAATAGACCCTTAATATAAATATTAATATTTCAAAAAAAATATACATTTTTACTTTTCCTTACTTCCTATTCTGATATTTGTTTTCCAAGTTCTTTTGAACGCTTCAGGGCACTCTCTACTGCATTTTTTACCATATCTTCAAGCCCTGCATCCTGAAATATCTTCAAAGCCTTCTCAGTGGTCCCGCCGGGTGAAGCTACTTTCGAAATAAGCTCATCTATCTCAAGACCTGATCTTTCCATGATGATCCCGGCACCTATCATCGTACCGGTCACAAGTTTTTTTGCTATTTGCATATCCAGGCCATTAGCTGCTGCAGTTTCTATAAGGGCTCTGCAGAAAAGGAAAAAATACGCAGGTCCGCTTCCATTAATGGCAGTTGATATATCCTGAAGCTTCTCTTCTATCAATACGCAATCTCCTATTTTTTCCATAAGGCTGATTGCAAAATCCTGATCTTCCAGGCTTGCATATTTCCCTCTGCTTATAGTGCTCATCCCTTTTTTATATATTGCCGGAGTATTGGGCATGACTCTTATGACCGATGTCCCTGCCCCGAGATTCTTCTCATAGAACTCAGTACCTATTCCTGCAGCAATACTTATAATGCTGTTAGATCCCTTTACAAAACAATCATTGATATCATTTATGACATACTTTATATTTTGAGGTTTTACAGCCATTAAGAGATATTTTGAATCCTTTACAGAAGAACATATATCCTCTGCAGAGACGATCCCATAGGTCTTCTCTATATAATCTCTCCTCGAAGCGCTCTTTTCATAGAATGCCACCTGCCCGGCATCCAAAAAAGAGGACTCGAGGATACCTTTTAATATTGCCTCTCCCATATTTCCGCATCCTATAAATGCTATTTTAAATCTGCTCAAAGACTTTTCCTTTCTGAAATGTTCAATAGGTCAAAATGGTTTCAGAAAACCTTCCTCGCCAAGAAAATCACTTTCCTTTGAATTAACTTCAACATTTGAAGGAGTAATCAAAAACACCCTGTCAGCCACCTTTTTTATATCTCCTTCAAGCGCATATGTGAGTCCGCTGCAGAAGTCTATTATTCTTTTAGATACATCCTGATCTACTTTTTGAAGATTGACTATAATAGGAATATTATTTTTAAAATTATCCGCAATGATCTGTATTCCCTCAAATTCCTCTGGTTTTGCAATAAATACTCTGACTTTTTTAGCTTCCCTGGCATTATTTATTAGTGAGATTTTTCTCCCTAAAGGCTTCTTCTGAACCGGTCTTACAGGATTTTTGAACCTGTCTTCAGACAGATTTTTCCTGTCCCGGATGATCATTTTCCCATTATCCTCGACTTCCAGCTCTTCTTCGTCAGCCAATCCAAAAAAAGATAAAGTCTTCCTAAATAATCCACTCATCGATCCTCCTGGTTTTATTTGACCTATCTTAATATAGTTAATAAAACAAATTAAAATTTATTGATAATTCCCCCCATAAAGAAATCATATTTGTTAAGATTAAAGCCTGGTGAAGGTACCCACTTGTTTGTAAGATCACATCTACCCTATCATGTCTTCCGGG
>CBDUUS010000378.1:0-1657 GCA_965370465.1 uncultured bacterium
TTATGTGATCCAGCTTCTGTCTTGCCAGGGCCTTTTCTTTATAAAGATTCTCGAGACGAATGTAATCTTTCTCTATGACCTCCAAATTTGTTTTTGCCAGCTCAAGTGCGGCCTTTGCCTCCTCAACCTGCGCTCTTACTATCTCGTCTTCAAGAGTCGCTATAAGAGTCCCCTTTCTTATGAAGTCCCCCTTTTCAACCAGGAGTTTCTCTATGATCTTACCAGGCACCTTGGAATAAACATTAACCTCAATCATCGGTCTGATATCGCCTGTCTGCTCCAGGACATGTTGCATACTTATGATCTTCGACTGGGCAACCTGAACGGAGATATTTTCTATCTTTTTAAGCTCTGCCTTCTTTTGACTTATGAATTGAACATAATTAAAGACAATAAATCCCGTAAAAATCAGGATGATCGCAATGGCAATAACGATACCCTTTTTCCCTTTGCTCTGTTTCTTGTCTTCCATGAATTTATTCCTTTTCCTGTTTTTTGGTAGAAATGGGTGCAATACCTCCCACAGCCCTTTCCAGTTCGGCCTTAGAACTCATATAACCGTATAGCGCACTGTAATAGTTCGTCTCTGCTTGCGAGAGAAACATCCTGGCATCCAGAACCTCTGTGGAGGTCGTCATCTGCTGTTGATATTGTAAATTCGTAATGCGGTAGTTCTCTTTCGCTTGTCCGAGAGACTCCTCAGCCGTGCGGATATTTTTCCTTGAAACCTGTAAATTTAAAAATGCATTCTTTACCTCAAGCCCGATACCGTCTTTGGCGCCTTTCAATTTTTCAGCAAGAGCTTTTTTTTCGTGCAGATATTTTCTTACATCCGCTTTTGTCTTGCCCCACTCAAAGAATTTCCATCTTGCCTGTACTGTGGCGCTTGCATTGTACCTGTTCCCATAGTCATTATTATCGGCCCCGGGATTGTCGCCCGTTTGCTCATAATTTCCAATCAGGGACACTTCCGGGTAATATGAACTCCTTGCAAGCCTGGCGGCATTATCCGCATTTTGCAATGCAATTTGAAGGGCGTGCAGTTCAGGCCTGCTCCGTACAGCCTCGCCGGTCAGGTCTTTGAGATCATAAGACAGAGGAGTAATATGAGAGATATCCTCGACCTCAGTTTTTTTATTGAGATCGAGTCTAAGCAGCGCATTGAGAAATGATACCGCCATATCAACTTTCGTTTCAGCTTTTGCTCTGTCCTGAACGGCATTGGCCAGGGCTACCTTTGACTTTAAGAGATCATTATATGGTATCATCCCCTGGTCATAAAAATGCTGCGCATCTCTTACATGTGATTCAAGGTTTCCTACCGCCTCATTAGCCACCCTAAAAAACTTTTTTGCTAAAAGAATATTAAAGTAGGCAACTTTTACTTGTCTGGTTACATCCAAAATCGCCCGCTTTTTCTCCATCTCCCTTAAGTCTACTCCAAGACTGGCCATCTTATGTATAGTGGATAAAGCAAAACCGGTAAAGATGGGCTGTACCAGGCTGACATCCCAGTGATAATTATCCTTGTTTCCCATAGGAATCTCACTGCCGCCAAAAATGGTATAAGGTTTTTCCTTGAGATTGGTATAGGAATATGATGCGAAAGCTTTAGGAAAGAAATCGGCTTTTGCACTATTTTTTTCTTCAACAGCCG
>CBDUUS010000379.1:0-1655 GCA_965370465.1 uncultured bacterium
GTCTTTCTTCTTCTACACTTACAAGGTTTTCTCTTAATCTCAGCATGCTTTCACGTCTTGCAAATGCTTCAATATCCATAACAATCAGATCGCCTTTGCCATTTTTTGTAAGATAGACAGGTTCACCTGATTTTTTACATATTTCTGAGATTTCATTATAGTTTTTTCTTATTGCTGCTGACGGCTTTATAGTTATCACTTACACTCCTTTCATAGCATCATATTACCCTTATTGTACCCAAATTATACTACTAAGCTTTATTTTTATAAATCATTAAAATTTGATTTGTTATAAACATCGACCAGTCCGGGGAGCCAATTTTTCAGTTCTTCACCAACAATGGGGGCATCCCACTCTCTAACAGCATAGTGCTTTGACTCTAAGTCTATAATTTTCAAAGTTAAAATTAAATAAATTTAATTACTTCAAACAGTTTTCTTTTCTTGACTACCAGTAAGAGATGAAGAAATATTTACACTATAATTAGAATCTAAATTGTACTTATAATTAATTGTGCAAATACATTAAACTACTATATAATATTTATAAAGAATTATTAAACAATAGATAAAGAGATGGCGAATGATGCCCGATGATAAAGGAAATCTATATTTGTTTGAAGCTATTGAATTAAGGAATGAATATGACCGCAATATAAAACTCCTGAAAAAGTTAATCGAAGGCGACCAGGACAGAGGTGACAGGTTCTTTAATAGTAGAGAGGGAGAGGAAAGAGAGCCAGCAAAGGATTTTGATCAAAAAAAGCAAGAGGATAAATTAAAGAAGTTAAAAATTAAAAGAGTAAAGCTGAATCAGGCGATACAGGCAGCAAATTTTAAATATCAGATCGATCAGGATGGAGAAGAAATAAGTATTGCAGAAGCATTGGAGATCAGGAAAAATCTTCTTACTGATATTGAAATAATATCCCAAAGAGTTATTAACTCTGCTTATAAGCGCATAATCCATAAAGAGGAGCGGGATATAGTACATGAACCAGAGCATTCTTTTAAACAGGTTTACGATGATTATCAGGAAAATATTAGAAAAATAAGAACTATCATTACTCAAATTCATATTGCAAATCTTAGAAATAGGGTAAATTTCAAAGAAGAATAATAGAGACAGTGGAGCAAGTGCGAAACTGCCGTGAGGCAGGTTAGCCCGAAACCCAATAGCGTAAATTGGGGGTGGTTATGCTATCTATCCACCTAAAAAAAGAATGGCAGTTGGCTGAGGCCCAATCTATTTTTACAACTTACTACTGACCGACTTATGATTTACAGCCTTACATATTACGATTATTAGATGGCTCCGAGTCTCTGCTTAATTTGAGATTGATTTAAATTGTGATTATATTTAGGATATTGTTGAGCAGGCATAAATTGATTGATGTCTTATTCTTGTAAAGACCAAATAAGCTATAAGGTATTTTAAAAAATATATTAACCTGATTTCTATAGCAGCATCTCCAGGCAATTAGTAGACATTATAGAGCGGAAGATTAAAAATATTATTTTATTAATAATTTTTGAAAATTTATAGGAGGTTTGATTTTGAAATGTTTGAATCACACAGCTCCTTATATCGACCGGTTGATTAAATATGCGCAGGCTGATCCTATCGTTAAAGATAAAAGGTCTGCAGATAAGTT
>CBDUUS010000380.1:0-1652 GCA_965370465.1 uncultured bacterium
CTGGTCATCCCCCTGAAGAGCTGCAGGCCAGCAGTACCTACCTGGCAGATTTGCCGGATTCCGGAGCATGGTAGCCAGGCAGAGGATAGCCCGCCTCATACCTGAACTAAAGAAGGACCTGCTCTTTGCTGCTCTGGGCTTCGGGCTGGGTTATATGGTACATTTGATTATATCCTCAATTTGACTAGGTTTACTTTGTCCTGCTACGGAGAGATATGGAGCTAGCCAGGTGGACAAACCATAAATACTTTATAAATTATATGTTCATTAAATACTCTAAAGGCAGGGGCGATTTATGGAACTTGAAAATATGGGGGAACCTTGTAAAGAATCCTCTGATTTTGATATCGAAAAATTTAAACAATTTCTTCAGTATGTTATTCACAAAACAAGCAGCATTTCCAACGTAGGAAAAACTGTTTTGTATAAAATTCTTTATTTTACAGATTTTAATTATTATGAGTTGTTTGAGGAAAAATTAAGTGGTGAAACGTACTCAAAATATCCCTATGGTCCGGCACCATGTGATTTTGAAAAAGTTATTCATGAACTCAAAACAGAGGGATTAATAAAAGAAACCTCTATTAATTATGGGTATCCACAAATAAAAATTACATCAACCATAGAACCGGATACATCCAAATTTACTAAAGGTGAATTAGAATTTATTGATAAAAGTATTGATAATTATTCTAGTTTTAATGCTAAAAAAATAACCGAACACTCTCATAAAGACACTCCATATATCGTAGCTGAAGATTTTGAAGAATTGGATTACGAATTAGTATTTTATAGAGGCCCGGAACATTCAGTTAGGGTATATGATGGTGTGGATGACAGCGATTAAATTAGAAGCTGTTCCTGAATTTAATAAAGAGTTAAAGGCTTTATCTAAAAAATATAAGCACTTAGAGGCGGATTTTAAAACGTTAAGGCGGGTTTTAGAAAAAACCACTATTAATTTTATACCCGGCAATCACAGAATATCTGACATTGGAGTAACTGTAAAAACACCTATTTATAAATTAAAAAAATTCAGGTCCCTGGATTGTATGGGCAAAGGTTCCAGAAGTGGGTTTCGGATAATTTATGCCCATATAATTGAAGAAGATGATGATAAGATAATATTTATTGAAATATATCATAAAAACAATCAATCCAATCATGACAAAGACCGGATTCTAAGATATTTCGAAGAATAATTCTATTTATTCTAATTCTTTTAACCCTGCGCCGTCCTCTCCTCAAAAACCCGGATCTTTCCCAAAGCTACCCCCTGGATTAGCGCATACAGCCATGTAGAGGGCAATCACCCCCACAATGCAGCCCTGCCAGCGTCAGCAGCTGCCTAGCCGTCCTGATCATCCCACTGGCCAGCTGCAGGCCAGCAGCACCTACCTGGCAGATCTGCCAGCATCCGGAGCATGGCAGCCAAGATGATTACCGCAGCTGCAGGGATGTAAGCCACACACACAAGACCCGGATATCCCCCGAAGGCTGACCCCCTGATCAGTGCAGCAGCCAGGCAGAGGGCAGCCAGCCCAAAACCGCAGCCCTGCCAGTTGCCGGCAGCTGCCTGGCCGTCCTGGTCATCCCTCTGGCCAGCTGCGGTCCTTGAGATCCTACTGGCTGGCCGGATCACTTTTGAACCG
>CBDUUS010000381.1:0-1644 GCA_965370465.1 uncultured bacterium
TTTTTATTAATTTTATAGACAATGAATTCCGATAAAGCATCTACGGGCTCACGCCCGTAGTATTCTTTTCACAATTCAAGCTGCGCTTGTCCGCTGTCCAGGTTTTTAACTCATACATTTCAATAATGACAGCGGAGCGCCTCCATCTTCGGGCTTACGCCCGGAGTATTCTTGGCGTAATAAATAATTTTTATCTATCCATGGATAATGGGAAATTTGATTATAAAAGTCACTTCCTTTTTATCCTGATCAAAACTTACCTTTATTTTTCCACCATGACTTTCAACTATCTTTTGAGTAATGGAAAGTCCAAGGCCAAAGCTTTTTCTGTATCCACCACTGCTTGCTCTGTAAAATCTTTCAAAAATGTGAGGTATGTCTTCTTTATTGATAGCGCTAGTTGTATTTGTAATATTTAAAAGTATTTGCTTTTGCAGGCTATCACTTTCCATACTGATCTTTAAGCACCCACCGGGATCGCTGTATTTTACTGCATTATCCAGAAGATTAAAAAACAACTGTTCGATCTGGAGCTGACTTCCATAGATCTCAGATTTATCTTTAAAACTTGCTTCGAGTATGAGATCTCTGGAATCAATCTGATTCTCATATAGTTTTAATATCCTTTCCAATATTTCTCTTATATCGATTATCCTGTTCTCAACCTGATAACCATTGTCTTTAAAATCAGACAGGGTAAGAAGTTCTTCAGTTATTTTGGACAATCTCATAATCTCGCTATCGACAAGGTCGATTGTCTCCCTGTATTGTTTTCCGGTAACTGATTTTTTCTGTTTTAAGACATCGATCTTTGTCTTTATTATAGTAAGAGGCGTATTTAACTCATGTGAGGCATTTTGAGTAAATTGTTTCTGGCTCCTAAAAGCTGCTTCGATCTTGTCCAGCATTCCATCAAAAGTCTTTGCCATATTCGAAATAGGATCCCTGCCCTTAAGATTCAATCTTAGATGAAGACCCTTTTCGTCGATATCTTTTACATTTCTGGTAATAAGTTCCACCTGTTTAAGCATCCTCCGGAGTAACAGAAATCCCCCCAGAGCAGATATTAATATTATTGTAATGACTCCGCCGGTAATAGTCAGGAGTACCCTCATAAAAAGTGCAGGAGGGAGAATAGTCAGGTGAGCCGGGACCCTTGGGAAACCTTCCCTGTCAAATTCTTTAAGCCGCTCAATAAATGACCGGTCAAGCTCAGAATTTTCCATAAGGTTATTAAAATATCTTTCACCTTTCAGGTTGAGCTGATAGACCATATAGATAAGAAATCCATAAAGTATAATGGCGATCAGGATTATTATCCCGAACCATATTAATATTTTTCCCTTAAGCGTCAGCCTCTTCATCTTCGATCCTATATCCAGAACCGTAAACGGTTCTTATTATATCACCTGACTTACCAAGTTTTTTACGCAAATTCTTAATATGTGTATCCACTACATTTGTAAAAATATCAACATTCCTGTCCCAGGCATGTTCAAGAAGTTGATTCCTGCTGATAAGCTGCCCCTTATTGCGGAGCAAATACTCAAGGATCATATATTCCTTCTTTGTAAGCTCTACTTCTCTGCCGCTTATGCTTACCTTTACTTTTTCTATATCCATACTTATACCAAGTATGGATAA
>CBDUUS010000382.1:0-1643 GCA_965370465.1 uncultured bacterium
GTAGTCATGGCAGAAAAGAGAAACATCATGGCAATGCCTGTAAGTATCATTGTTTCAGGTCTGGAGCCTTTCCTGCTTGATAGACCCAGTATTATTGCAGAACACAGCAGGGCAAAGATAAAGGCATTTCCAATTATAAGATACTTCCCCCCGAATATGCCTGCACCAAATATTATAGCGAGGGAGGCGCCAAATCCGGCCGATGACGCAATTCCCAGCATATAGGGGTCCGCCAGCGGATTTCTAAGCACTCCCTGCATGACACATCCGGCAGCACCCAGTCCAATGCCGGCTAAAACACCCATAAGTATTCTGGGAAGCCTTAGCTTCCAGACACATACCTCTGCCAGCCAGGTGGTATCAAAATGTCCCGGGAAGAATTTATTTAAAAGGGCTGAGTAGGCACCTCCGAGTGAGACATCTGCTGTTCCAAGGGACAGTGCCAGACCAATAAGGAAGATTATGACCGGGATGATGATAAGGATAAAGATAACTCTTCTTCCGGTAAACTTTTTATATTGTTCCTTTATGGTGCCTTTTTTTGTATTCTCTATTGTTGTCAAGTTTATTTCCTTTCTCAATACAGATACGGTATGGTTGTTAAAATCATGCCATTATATTCAAATTGTTTCTTCCTCTAAACCATTTACTGCTTCCGGCCAATATCCATATCCATTGGACCCCAGCCTGTGTTAAGTGTACGGCTACTGACAGATTTGAATCCTGCCTGAAGCATTGAATCAGCAATAAAGCCCTGATCGAGTCCCGCGTCCTGACCCATAAGTGCTGCAGGTAACCAGCCCAGCACCATAATGTTCGGCTTTGTACGCTCACCGGTCAGACCATCCTGATAACTAATAAATACGCCACCTGGATTAAGTGCATTATATATTTTCTTCATAAATGAGTTCATGTCATCTTTGCCAAAGTTGAGCGTTGCAGATGCCCAGATAAGGTCGTACCCCTCACCTATGGAATCCTGCAAATAGTCACCACCCATTACCTCCATCCGATCCTCCATCTCATACTCTTTTATGAAGGTCCTGGCTACTTTAACCATTACTGGTTTATCAAAGATTGTACCTTTCATGGCAGGATGAGCAGCTACTATGGCAATTCCAATGAGCCCCGGACCACCACCGAGATCCAGCATCTTTTTAAATGACTGAAACTCTGGTAGATCCGAGATAATCTCGGCTGCCTGTTGTGCTGCTCCAGCCCGCTCACTATTGGCCATAGAAATTGCAAACTGCGCCCATATTTCCTCAGAGCCCATATCTGCTTCCGGAGAAGGTGGTGGACCTTCCTTGACCAGCTCTGGCAGATTACTGATGCTATCAAACCACATCTTAACTGTAAGGGTGAAAAACTGTCCCAGGAATATAGGACTTCCTTCTACTAAAAACGTCTGCGAAATGGGTGTATTCTGATACATACCCTTCTTTTTCTCAAGTAGGTCGCACGCTGCCAGACCGTCCAGAAACAACCTGGTGTTCTCAGTATGAGTGCCTATAGCCTTTGCCAAAGAATCGGCTGATTTAGGTTCATTTAAGTTATTAAAAACCCCAAGCTCAATGCCAGTGAGCAGCAGCTTTGATTTAATAGGTCCAATCAGCATCTTATAAAGCTCTTCAAAACTGTTA
>CBDUUS010000383.1:0-1639 GCA_965370465.1 uncultured bacterium
TCTTTTATAAATTTAACTTTCTTAGTCCTTACGGTATAGCCGATAATTTCAAGAAAGTCTATAAATTTTCTCTGTTTTATATGGGCAGGATCATAAGCTGTATAGAAAAATATTTCCCAAAGATTTGTTTCCTTTTTCAAATATTTCATGAGACGAACAAAATCTACCTGCCATTTCAAGGCACGCTGGGAAAAGTAAATATTGGATGCATCAATAAAAACTGCAGTCCTTCCTTCAACAAAGCTCTTGATCATTTTTCCGCCATTTCTTTTTCCCTTTTATTATATTTCTAATAATCTTATTTTCTTCTAATTCCATTACCAACAATTAGCGGCCTAAAATCAATATTTGAGCCATTATCTTTATAATATCCTTTATGAACTGCTCCGCAAAATTGGCAGGTATAATCAGGGGTTTCCTGATCTTCAATATTTAGATATTTTTTAAATATTGTAAGATTATCCTGGTTAACCAAATCATTAGTATCTCTAAAAATTGAGAACATCACTCCCTTACAATTTTCACAAAGGTATTTTATCAAACCATTTTTTCTTAATTTTTGTGCCAATTTATTTTTCTCTAAAAGTAATGTTATAAATTTTAATACTAAGTTTAAATACTCAATAATATACCTCAATAGATATTTACAATTATAATATTTAAATCTTGAAACACAATAAAAAGTTTGAATTTTTTATGTAAGATTTTTAAAATTACATATTATTTTTCTAAGCCTCTATCATCCCTCAAATTAATACCTGATTCTTCTAAATCTTTTTCCTTCTCCAATTTCTTTAACTTCTCTTGTTTAAATTTTTCTTTTTTAATGTCCCAGCTAATGTCCTGTTCGATTACATTGATACCTTTTTTTAAAATATCGATCTTATTTTTAATCTTAAAATTCTCCTTCTCTTTATCTGGGTTACATTTCCTTTTTTTAAAAATAACCTTTCTCTTCTCCTTGAAGGTTTTCTCAATAAAGTCTTTATTCCATGCAATACCCAGCTTCTTACCCCTGCAAAATTTCTGCTTATCAGGGTGCCTAAAACTTATATTCTTATTTTGGATCTTTACCTCTACCCCATAATGAAACTTAAGATACTCTCTTAATTCAGATAAATCATTTGTATTCTTAATGGCATCATCTATGTAATCTCTGAGTTCATCTTTCCATGGCTTTATTCCCCTTTCCCTTAGTTTCCTCTCCGCAGTAGTATCCCTTACCTTCTTAAATGGTTTTTCAATTACAGATAATCCATACTCTCCACAGAGCCTGTCACTCTCTTCTTTAAGATCTACAAGACTTTCCCTTGTTCCTTTATATTTTTCCCCATCTACAAAGCTTACTGAATTTACAATTAGATGGTTATGGTAATGTTCCCTGTCAATGTGAGTAGCGATAAGTACTTCATAGCCTTTGAACTCTTTTACTGCAAGCTTCTGTCCAATCTCATGTGCTATTTCCGTAGAAACTTCCCCGGGCAGGAAACTTTGTATAATATGATGATATTGCCTTTTGTCATTTTTATCCCAGACCTTTTTTGTGCAGATCATCTTGTTTAAAGCATTGGCAGATGTGCAGTCCTTTCCGCTTATAATCTTATCATTTGTTTTTTCAATATCCTTTACATATTTAATT
>CBDUUS010000384.1:0-1630 GCA_965370465.1 uncultured bacterium
AATGCATTTGACTGTATGATTATAGTAAAAAGCGGGAAAATATAGAAGTAAGAATGTAGCATATTATTGCAAAAAGACTATATTTATTATTTCAGTCCAGACTTTTTATTATTTTATTTGCCAAATATATTGTCCCGGATCATACAAATATTATATTTACATTGTTTCCTATCATTTAATTCTGTTGTATCAAATAGAAAAAAAATATTATAAAATTGATGAAGTCTTTTAAAGTAAAAACAGAAACCATATATGTACGGAAATTTATATAATGATCTCGTGGTAATAGGCGGTAATACGGCTGGCCTTGCTGCAGCGAGTCAGGCCAGGAGAATAAACCCCGGGCTGAATATAACGGTTCTTGAAAGCGGAAAATATATATCATACGGGACATGCGGACTTCCTTATTATATCTCTGGATATATCAAAAGAGCAGAGGATCTACTGATTTATCCTAAAGACTTCTTCGAAGAGAAACGGAAAATCAAAATACTTACCGGCCACAGAGTGGTTGGAATAGGTCTGGCAAGAAAAGAGCTGCTGGTAAATTTAGTAGGGACCTCTGAGAATAAGACCATAAGTTATGACAGATTAATAATCAGCAGCGGCGGATCGACAATCGTACCCCCTGTACCAGGAATCGATTCTTCCAATGTATTCCAGTTTAGAGATGTGGAAGATGCTCAGAAGTTAAAAGATCATATTGATAAGAATAATCCTAAAAAAGCAGTTATCATCGGCGGAGGGCAGATAGGGCTGCTGATGGCGGAAGCTTTTAATAAAATCGGGATTAAGACTTCGTTGATTGAAATGAAAAATAGGATATTCAGCGGATTTGAATATGAGATAAGCACCATACTTTCGAGAAAAGCTGAAATGGAAAATATAACCGTCCTGACTGGTACTGCGGTATCTTCTATTAATGAATCATCTATTAGTATAGAAAATGGGAAAAGCAAAAAGGATATTGACTGCGGTCTGATCCTTCTGGCAACAGGCATCTCTGCGAATACAGGCTTTCTATTAGATACTTCGATCGAACTGGGAAAGAACAATGCAATAAAGGTGGATAGCAAGCTCCAGACTTCCCATATAAATATTTATGCCTGCGGAGATTGCGCCACTGTAAAAAATATAGTGACCGGAAAACAGGACCATATTCCTACCGCCAATAATGGAGTAAAAACGGGGCGCATAGCAGGTGAAAATGCTGCAGGTGGGAATATGACATTTGCAGGGTCCGCTGGCACTATTGTGGATAGGGTGCTGGATCTTGAAGTCGCCAGGACAGGTATCGGTTCAGATGAGGCTATATCCATGGGGTACGAAGCAATAAAACTAATTGACAGCTATGCCTCACATGCAGGATCTGTGCCGGGTGCAAAAAAGATCGCCATTATAATAATAGTAGACATTAAGACAAGAAGACTTCTCGGTGCCCAGATGATAGGCGGAGAGGGTGTCGGTAAAAGAATAGATGTATTTGCTACAGCTATAACCAGCGGGATGACTGTCGATGATATATATATGCTTGACCTATCCTATTCTCCGGCAATCTCTACAGTATGGGATCCCGTAAATAAGATATGCGGAAAAGCTGTGCTGGCCCTTGATGGCCGCAAGAATTAAA
>CBDUUS010000385.1:0-1624 GCA_965370465.1 uncultured bacterium
CCTGCTGTTACATTTTTTATATGTCCGGCAAGAACCCTGTATTCTTCGGTGACAAGATCTATAATATATTCTACTGCAGTATTTATCATTTCTGATACAAGGACAGTGCTTCCCGCTATAAGTATAAGGACCCATTCCATACCTGTGATCCTAAAAATAAAACCTGCTATCACTACAAGTGCGAATGCAAGGATCTGCAATCTAAAACTTCTCTCGCTTCTGAATACCTGCAGTATTCCCCTGCCGGCATATCTGAACGAATTTGCCAGAGGGCTCTTATGGTCCACTGACTGTTTTTTTGAGAAATCTCCACTCTCATATTTAATTCCCATTTATTTATCCTTTACCCATATTGTCTTTTTAGTCTTATCCTGATTATTAATCATTCTAACGCCTTCTTAGCATAATACAAGGCGGCTCCGCTTCTACCTGATGCGCAGCTTTCTTTTTATTTCCTGTTCTTTTGACCTGGCAGCAGCCCTTCCCCTTTTTATTATTTCGCTTCCTTTTGTCAGATCAAAGAAACCAAAATCGCCTACCTCGGAATTTATAACTATATTGGCGATTTCTTCATATTTTTTTGTCATCTCTTTCTGCATAATATTGAAGCTCGTATCAATAATGAACTGAACACTTACTGCTTTCGGATTATCTCCCCTTAGTTTGTTTTTGAATAATCCCATATGGATCCCGGTTTTTCTATCCTTGCCTGCATCATCACCGGCAGGACGCTCATCTTCCTGGAAAGTCTTATATCTTTCCTGGTCCTTTTCAAATGAAATAGAGGAAGCAATCACTATATCAGCACCATATTCTTTTATCGCTTTCGTTGGAAGAGGCTCGATTATTCCTCCATCTACAAGAAGCATATCATTAAGGCGCACCGGAGCAAAAAAGCCCGGTATTGATATTGAGGCCCTTACAGCATCTATCAGCTTTCCTTCAGATAGTATTACTCTTTTTCTTGAAAACATATCAACAGCAATGCAGCAGAATTTCTTGCTGCAATCCGAAAAAGTCTTTTCACCAAGAAAACTTTTCAGGACCTGTTCTACTCTCTTGCCATTGATCATGCCTGTATTTGAAAGTGCAAGGTCCGAAAAAAGCAGAAAGCTCCTCCAATCCATAGAGTCGACATATTCTTTTATCTCCTTTAATGGGGTTCCAGAACAGTATATTGCACCGATCACCGCACCCATGCTTGTCCCGGCTACTATATCAGCTTCTACTCCAAGCTCCTCAAGAAATTCCAATACGCCTATATGGCAGAGCGCCCTTGCCGCTCCCCCGCTCAATGCTATTCCAATCTTTTTCTTTCTCCACATAATATTTCCCGGCTTCTGTGTCCTGATATATTTATAAATTTTTATATCCGGTTACCATTATATAACCAAATGCCGGTCAATTTAAAACTATTTTTATAAGAGCCGCCTGAGCCATGCAGAGCAAATGGCACTATTTTAAAAACATCGGCTTGTGCTGTATAATCCATCTTGAACAGTATTTATAGAATAATATGACATTGGCAATAAAGCTATATTCAAGAAAAGCATCAGGATATCAATATGACAAGAAGTAGAATACCTGTTAGAAAATATTACCATTCAAGTAAAAGGATTTTAAA
>CBDUUS010000386.1:0-1618 GCA_965370465.1 uncultured bacterium
GTGCAGGGGCAGGCTGGGTATTGTCCTTGAAGGAGGATATGATTACAGGTCGACTGCTGACAGTATAGTAAGCACTATTTCAGCATGCCTGGAGGACTCCGTTGTAGGGAAAATTAAAAACGTAGATGATATTGGGAGTTATTTTAAAGTCGATTCTGATTACAGGAAAAACAGGGTCAGGAACAATTTGATGCTGGACCGAATAAAGAAAAATTTTGATCTGGATTGATGATATGAAAAAGAATAGGTTTAGAAAAATATATATAATAACGGTTATTACAATATTTTTTTTATCCTCATTATTTATCTTTTCATCCTGCAGGAATTATGATGGAAGATTCGATATAGCATATTATTTTAAGACCGAACCCGAAAAGGCCGTAATAGATTTCCTTGAATCGCTTGATCATAAAGATGCTGAATATATTTATAATAATCTGATCCTGTCCGGGGATAAAAATAGCATAAGCCGGGAAAAATATTTGGAAGAGTTTTCAAAGATTTTGGAAGATATCGTATCTGTAAGCATTACGGGGACGGTCTATCTCGGTTATGAGAGTGAGATGAGCAAGGTGGTTGCCGAATTTGATGTGATATACCGCGATGGTGAAGCGAAGAACTATAAAAAATACTTCTATTTGCTGGAAGAAAATGGCAGCTGGAAAATAATATTTGAAAAAACTTTTATTTAATAAATAAATGTTTTGTTTATTAAATATATAATATTTGGTAAAATGTTTATCTAAGAATATGATAAATAAGATAAAAATATTAATTTTAATAGTACTTGCTGTCCTACTGGGAATTTTTTATACAGTCGGATGCTTGCCAGGCGGGTCCGGCCTTTTTCCAGTTGACTCATCACAAAGCGGCGGCGATACAGTAGTTTCTGATGAAAATGATCTATTAGAGGAAGAAGAAGGCGATATAGATTCCAGATTAAGTGATCTAAAAAAAGGGCTTGTAAGCGCACCGGTAGTACTTTCGCATATATCGGGGGAACAGATCTTCGGAAGCGGAGACAGGGAAATGGTATTTTTAAACGGCCTTGCAGAAGCAGGTAATAATGTAGAGGTATATGTAAACGGAATCCTGGAGCAGAGTGATATAATAGTAGGTACAAACGGAAAGTTTGAGACTATTAATGGTATTGAGATAATCGAAGGTAA
Source organism: uncultured bacterium (assembly GCA_965370465.1). Taxonomy (GTDB): domain Bacteria; phylum Actinomycetota; class Humimicrobiia; order Humimicrobiales; family Humimicrobiaceae; genus M55B120. The sequence goes on from CBDUUS010000386.1 coordinate 1,170, forward strand.
GAATATCATAGAGCTTATGGCTGTCAACCCTTCAGGCAGAAAAAGCAGTTCTACAAAATTTAATTTGCTGCTGATCGTTCCTGAGAAAGTAGAATACTCTATATATAATAATCCGGACGATCTTGAAGAGATCGAGGGGATCTATTATACCGATGAGCATAAGCCAGAAGTATATCTTAAGGGGATATATATACCGGGCTCGAATATGTATATACAGGCCAATAACCGCATAGTCGGAGAAGCAGTAAGCGATGAGAACGGCTCTTTTATAATGGAGAATATAGTTCTGAATACCGGAGATAATGAAATTGTAGTATGGGCCATTACTCCTGATAGTCATGTCTCTGCACCTGTTTTCAATAGTATTACAGTGTTTAAAGATATAATGGCGCCATACCCCTCCAATCTTACAGGCTATCAGAATGGAGGCGCAAACTACATTAGCTGGG
>CBDUUS010000387.1:0-1615 GCA_965370465.1 uncultured bacterium
GTAAAAATATTTTCAAAAGGAGTATCCTTTAAAACCCCATCACCTGAAGCGAGAACAAATCTTCCTTCCCTGCATATATTAATTTCTATTAGTTTATAAGAAATTAATATTCTATTCTACAGCTCCTATCGTGATATACTTTTACATTTAGTTACTTCACTTCTATCCAGGCTCTCTTCTCACTACTCTCCAAAATAGCTTCCACTACTTTCTGTATATAGTAAGCGTCATCGAAAGTAGCAAAGTCAGGTTTCTTTTCGCTTCCATTTGCTATATGATCATAGAAGCTACCTATATTATTTTTCTGGGCATCATTCCACCCTTCCGGATGACCCGCTGCAAGAGCTGTAAATTTTGCTACATCTTCTGGTATGAGGTTCGGGTTTCTCATAACCTGCTCATTATATTTATCTCTATGGCCTGTCCACATCCAGTCAGCTGTCTCTTGATTCCAGTACATTGAACTTTTAGTACCATCTATTTCAATATTAAAATAACATTTCCTTCCAGCACTTACCTGTGATACATAAAATACTCCATGTATTCCACTATTCATCTTAAAAAGGACAGCTCCCCAGTCTTCGGTATCAACATTCCTATCTTCATATTCTGTATCTTTGGATACAGAGAAAGTCTCAACCTGTCCTTTTGGTCTCTTCCTTACCTTATGTATGATTGACATGTCTGCGCAGACTTCAGTGATCTTATCATCAAGTACTGTCTGGACCGCGTCTATCCAGTGGGAACCTATGTCTGCAACTACTCTTGGAGCTCCTCCAAGCTCTTTTTCAACTCTCCAGTTATAGTCAGTATCATAGAGGAGCCAATCTTGAAGATAGGAGCCGTGGGCAAGTATTGGTTTTCCGATATCGCCGTGTTTTATCCTTTGCTTCATCTCCTGCACCAGAGGGTTCATGCGGTAGAGGAAGTTTACTGCCGCTACAATGTCTGGGTTTGCCTTTAGTAGATCCAGAAGTGCTTTGCTCTGCCCTGATTCCATGGTAAGTGGTTTTTCCGAGAATATATGTTTTCCGGACTCAATTACTTTTTTATTTATCTCAAAATGCAAATTATTTGGAGTACAGTTATGGACTGAAGTGATATCACTATCAGCTAACAGTTCATCTACTGTCCTGTAGCATCTGGGAATGGAATATTTCTGTGCTTTTTGATTGGCCAGATCATAATTTATATCTGTTATCGCTGCAATCTCTAAAAATCCAATCCTTCTTATGGCATCTACATGAGAGTCGCTGATATAACCCATCCCTATTAGGCCTACTTTTATTTTTTGCATTATCTCTCCATATATCTATTGTTCATCAAAATAATTTCTCTTCTAACCACACAGAGACATTAGTTGAAATCTAGAAACTTCATAGTCTGCCTCAGTGATTTTAAATCTTCTATAGATGGCCAGTATTCCAGTCCAAAATATCCACTATATTCAGAGTCTTTGATTGCTGTTATTATATTTTTATAATTAAGCTCGCCTGAATATAGCTCATGCCTTCCGGGGACTCCTGCTGAATGGAAGTGTCCGATCAGATCAATATTGTCTTTGATGTTTGATATTACATTGCCTTCCATTATCTGCATATGATATACATCATAA
>CBDUUS010000388.1:0-1602 GCA_965370465.1 uncultured bacterium
CAATAGGCGGAGATAGCGATACTATCGCATGTATTGCTGGAGGAATAGCAGAGGCATATTATGGCAGGGTCCCTGAGAATATAAGATCAGAAGCAATGGCAAAGTTAGATGAAGACATGCTTGAGATAATATCTAGATTCTATGACAAATTTATGAGTTAATCTTGATAGAAAATAGATACTGCAACCTGTCCGGGGATCAGGGAAGATAAATGTATAATATCTTTACATTTATCTTGACAAGAATTACTACATTGCTTATATTATAGATATAATAAAAGATCTAAATGGATTGAAGACCGCAGGAAGGGTTTTAGAAAACCAGTATAAAAATGAGTAATTATGATTGAAAAATTTATTCAAAAGCAGCGCACCGGACAGAATATGACACAGGAATATCTTGCTTCAGAGCTTGGTATATCCCGCCCTACCTATATACAAATTGAACAGGGAAAGAGAGAGCTTACTGTAACCGAAGCAAAAAAGCTTGCGGCGATCTTTGATATGACACTTGATGATTTTCTTGCAGGCCGTGAAATAAAACATAAAATCATACTTCCGGGGAAGGTTGTAAAAAAACAAGGCAGCATGCAGATCCGTATTACAGAAAAGAATCTTGAAAAATTTAAACAGGTTCTTCTGTATGTATTGGGCAAGATTGGCAGTAAGCCAAATGTTGGTGAAACAGTACTTCACAAACTGCTTTACTTTATTGACTTTGATTATTATGAGAAATTTGAAGAAAACTTAATGGGAGCGACATATATAAAAAATCATCATGGTCCGACATCGGTAGAGATGGGACCTATTATTGAGGACATGCAAAAAAATAGCGAGCTTGAAGCAGTAAAAAGCAAATATTTCAAGTATGAGCAGAAAAAATATCTTCCCTGCAAGCGCCCAAATCTTGAAATACTCTCTGCTCGTGAAATCGAACATATTGATGATGTTTTGGCCCGCCTTTCCGATAAGAATGCCAGGGAGATAGAAAATTATTCTCACAGGGATATTCCCTGGAGGTCCGCCCGTGATGGCAAACCGCTTTCTTATGAAAGCGTCTTTTATCGTGATGAAAAATATTCTGTAAGAAACTATGACGATGAACTTTAATGAATTGCCGGAATTTCAAAAAGACTGCAGGCGTCTTGAAAAAAAATACAGATCATTGGCCGGTGACTTGAAAGAGTTCCGGAGCGTGATTACGGTCATTCCTCCTGGGAACAGCAAGCATTTTAATATTATCACACAAAAAGAGATCTTATATATTGTGAAAGCCCGATTATTTTGCAGGCATTTAAAAGGAACATCTCTCCGCGTGGTATATGCGTATTTTGAACAAGAAAAAAGGATTGAATTCATTGAGGTCTATTTCAAAGGAGACAAGGAAAACGAGAATCATGATAGAATTAAGAATTATTTGAGCAGCTATCAGAACTAAATCCAAACAATTATTTATGCTTGAAACTTTAGTATCCCATAAGACATTCCTATAAATCCCTGCTAAAATTAAAAATATATTAATAATAGCAGGGATATAATTCAATACGAATTACTGGAGAATAAAATCTCAAGCAGAAGTCAATCTGATAGCAGAAAAAAATCA
>CBDUUS010000389.1:0-1600 GCA_965370465.1 uncultured bacterium
AAAATTACTAATAATATATTCTTTTATTTCTTCCTTCTTTTTACCTTCTCTTGCCAGGCACACACAGGACGCGACAGCCTGTGCCCCTTTTATGCCTTCAGGATGATCATGGGTAGCCGCTGCACTTTTCCTGGCCTCTTCAAGCACATCCCCTATTTTATTAAATGCATATCCCACAGGGGCCGCTCTCATAGCGGAGCCATTACCGTAGCTATTATATGGGTCTAAATTATCTGATTCACCCCATATGCTAAAATTACCTCCATAACCTCTACCCGGATATTTCCTAAAGTATTTCTTATAATATTCAGGATATTTTCCATTATTTAGAATACAATCGGCAGTTGCAATTGTCAGGACCGTGTCATCAGTAAAATCCGATCTGTCAGTGATCAATGGAAAAACAATAGATTTGATATTATTGAATTCATAAACGGATCCTATTATATCTCCGGCTATAGCTCCCAGCATATTTTGCTCCTTGATGGAATAAAGTTAGACTGTCCGTAATCCCTTTGTCCCAGAAGATCGTATGTAAAATATTTAAAGAGACAGTGCCAGTCCTAGTTTTATCCGTTTCAAGTTCTTTATGTCGCTGATCCCCAGTATCTACTGCACAAATATATACTTATAATTAATATTCTTTGCGTATTTCAATACCATCTGCTGGAAATCTATCATCCAGTAAATATATAATCTTGCTTCCTTCTGAACGCACTGCAGCCCATATCATAGCATCAGCAAAAGATATTCTCCCGGAAGGCCGACAGAGACGCAATGCCTGCAGTACCAGACCTTTTTCCAGAGCAAAAGGTGAGATATTTTTTCTCTGCATGAAAGTTACAAGATTGTCAACTACAACTTCTCGCTCAATTTCATATACAGATGTTAAAACATATGCTGTCTCTACTAATGCCACACTGGTAATTTTAAGATTTTCGTCCCTATCTATAATCTCGGCTGCCTGTTCAGCCAGGTCGGGAGGGTCTCCTGTAAGATAGCGGACAATAATACTGGTGTCTAAAAAACCGCTCATTTCTGCTTTCCTCCCATAATCTTATTCCGTGCTGCTTTATCCCAGGTTTTATTCCTGGCTTCATCCCATTTTTTGCCAGGGGCAATATGTTTTTTAATATGAGGAAGTAGAACACCTTTTAAAGATTTATTATGCTCGGGAGGAACAAAATAGACCTCTACATGATCGCCAGCCAACCGTTCAAGAGCTATCCATCCCGGTTTAACCCCGATTTTATCACGTATTTCTTTTGATATAACAATCTGGCCTTTGGTGCCTACTACAAGTGCCATAGTATAACCTCCTTATACATTGTATGACTAACTTATCATAAATATGACTGATGTGCAATATAAAAAGAAAGCCTGCTATGCCGGGAGAAATACTCCGGAAAGAGTTTCTATTAGAGCTGGGGATAAGCCAGAAGAGACTTGCCGGACATATTGGCTGTGATATAAAGGTAATTAACCGAATAGTGAATAATTTTTCTATCACGTGGATTCATTTATTCACTTCCGTACTTCAGATGTTCTTCCTTTGCATAATTAAAAATTTATCTTTTCTAGTTTTTTTAATATGGTATGA
>CBDUUS010000390.1:0-1592 GCA_965370465.1 uncultured bacterium
AGTCTTGGAGACTTCATCATAAAAAGGCTTCACAAGATGAAAGATGATCATAAGATAATCGGCGAGGTAAGAGGAAAAGGCTGCCTGCTCGGTATGGAGCTTGTAAAGGATCAGAACACCAAAGAGCCTTTTATTGAAGCAGGAAGCAAGGTATACCAGAAGGCTTTTTCAAAGGGTGTTGCATGGATACCGGCAAAACAGAATCTCAGGATGTCCCCTCCCCTTATAATGGAAGAGGATCTTGCAACTAAGGCGCTTGACATAATAGAAGAATCGATCTCTGAAGTCGAAAAAGAATACGGATATTAAAAATCAATATATTTTGAGGTGAATAATATGAAGACATTAGGCATAGGCATGGTGGGCTATGGGTTTATAGGCAAGGTACATACCCTTTCATACCTTAATCTCCCCTATTACTATAAACCTATGCCTGCCAGATTGAAGATGGTAGGAGTGGCCTCGGTGCCGGTCGCTGATGCACAGGAAGGTGTCGAACAGGCAGGTTTTGAATTTGCCACCGATAACTGGAGGGACCTTCTTAAAAGAGATGATATAGACATCATAGAGGTCTGCACCCCTAACTTTCTGCATAAAGAGATAATAATCGAGTCCCTTAAAGCCGGAAAACATGTAAACTGTGAGAAGCCGCTGGCAATGGACCTTGCCGAAGCAAAAGATATTGTAGAAGCTGCTGATGCTCATCCGTCCCTTATATCCCAGATGACATTTGAATACCGCTATCAGCCAGCCATGATGAGAGCGAAGAAACTTATTGATGAAGGTTTCCTGGGAAGGGTTTACAGTGCAAGGATAGTATATCTGCATTCAGGCAATTCCGATCCAAACAGGCCCCTTTACTGGAAGATACAGAAGAAGTTCTGCGGAGGAGGTTCTCTATATGACCTTGCGAGCCATGTAATAGATCTGACCAGATTCCTGCTTGGAGATTTTAAAAAGATATTCTCAAGACTTGAGATATTTACAAAGAAAAGGCCCCTTCCGGGCAAACCGGGAGAATTTGGCGAGGTGGATGTGGAGGATCTTGCACTGATAATGTTTGAATCCCAAAACGGCTGCATCGGTACCCTGGAGGGATCAAAGGTCGCAACAGGAGTCAATGATGAATACCGCATTGAGATCCACGGCGAGAAGGGCGCCATTAAGTTTAATAGCACCCAGCCTAATTTCCTTGAAGTATATGATACCAGGGATGCCGGCGAGCCTATTGGCGGCAGAAGAGGCTTTACTGCCATCGAGACAGTTCAGAGATATCCCAAACCTGCAACACAGTTCCCGGGTCCGAAGTTCTCTGTAGGCTGGATGAGATATCACTGTGGAAATGCCTTTGATTTCATTACAAATGTCGCTGAAGGTAAAAAACCTGATTCAGATATGTATTCCGGCTATAAGGTGCAGGAAGTCCTGGAGGCGAGTCAGATCTCAAATGATAAGGGAAGATGGGTTGATCTTCCACTCTAATATAACCTGATTTTTACTGATACTTAGAGAGTTCTGTTTTAAATAGGGCTCTCTTTATATATATAATTAATCTGATATATTATTTGGTTCGAGTCCCCTGTGGACTGCCA
>CBDUUS010000391.1:0-1582 GCA_965370465.1 uncultured bacterium
TATCTTTCCTGGATTTTATGATCTCCTTTGCTTTTTCAGTTACTGCGACGGGCAGGTAGTTATCCAGCATTATTACTGTATCGGCTACTTCGAAATAATCGCCCGAACCGCCCATTACGAGAATCGAGGAGGTTCCGTATTCCCTATGTATATTTTTTACCTGGTCTATAAAGGGAGTAATAGGTTCCTTTTCCTTTGGTACTGTCTTTTGCATTATATCGTCTCTTATAAGGAAATTTGTTGCAGAAGTATCTTCATCTAACATAAGAAGTCTGGCCCTGCATTCAAGAGCCTCAATTATATTTGCAGCCTGAGAAGTACTCCCGCTGGCATTTGCCGTGGAAAATTTGACAGTATCTTTTTTAAGGGGAAGGTTAGATATAAAGGGGGAGATATTTACCTTTTGTATGCTGCGCCCTTCTTCAGCGCGTATTTTTACTGCAGAATCAACAGTCACTGTATATTCTCTACCATCCCCAGGAATATGATTATAGACGCCCCTTTCTATAGCAGATAATAGCGTACTCTTTCCGTGGAAGCCGCCGCCAATAATTATAGTTATGCCTTCTGGCATTCCCATGCCGGTTATTTTTCTGGAATGGAGCGTGTCTAAAGTTATTTCAAGCTCAGGAGGAGATTTAAATACAATTGCTTCAGATGAAGGGAGCGGGCTGTCGCTTATGCCGCTTCTTCTCGGCAGAATAGAGCCATTTCCAATAAATGATACCAGTCCATGTTTTTTAAGCTGCTTTCTGAGCTCATCCTGATCCTCTGAGGTGTTTATAAATTGTATAAGCGCTTCCGGGTCCAGGCTGCTGTAAAAGAGGGAAGAAGCAGCAATATCAGGTATTTCAGCAGTAAGTATATTTTCACATTGCCTGCCCATTATGGTGCGTCCCCTGGCCGGGAGGCCCAGATAGAACCTTGCCTCTACAAATTCTTCATTAACGATTAAAGCACTTCTTTCCAGTATCTCCTGTCTTCCGCAGTCTATATATAGAAGACCTGATTTTCCAGTACCCTTTATCCCTTTTGAAAATTTATCTATAGCAAGACTGAACTGCCTGCAGACATAATCCTGAAGTGCAGTTTTTCTTGATGGATTTGAAAAAAGGGATTTATTAAAGCCTGCATCTTTCCGGGGTATTCTTATTCTTAATTTGGAAGGGGAGGCGAAAGGATCCCCCTGCACATGATCTATAAAAAGGGAAAATCCACTGAGCCGGTATGAGCCTTTTAGCTGTTTATATGCTTTATATCCGCGCCCATCGATCCTCTTTAGAATATCCTTTAATCTATCCATATTGCAATCCTGGTATATTGATTTGTAAAAATATCTATTACCCCAATGATAGTGGATATTAGAAAAAAATATAATGGTATTCTTAAAATAAATCCGAGAATATTTTAAGAACTTTTAATCAATAAGATTAATCAATAAGTGATTTTTTTAAAAAATCTGTTATTATATTGTTTGCTACATTATTAGGAGAGGTGCTTGAGTGGCTGAAAAGGACCGCCTGCTAAGCGGTTGGGCGAGTTTAACCTTGCCTCGAGGGTTCGAATCCCTCCCTCTCCGCCA
>CBDUUS010000392.1:0-1581 GCA_965370465.1 uncultured bacterium
AAGTTGCCCGGAAGATGACTGAGGAAGATAATGCAAAGAAGAAGGTAACGCTAAATATTAATATGGATGAAGAGCTTGCAGGAGACAGTGAGGGGAGAAAGAACCTGGGATATGCAGCTATCTTAAAGATATACCATGAGCTTGGATTGGACGACTTTTTTAACAATAGGGCCAGAAATGAGTCCTTCAAATACAATACCAATTCCATCATGATACTGCTTGTCATCTCAAGACTACTACGGCCCGGCTCCAAAAAGAAGACGTTTGAGGAAAGGGGCCGCTACTATGAACGCTTTAACTTTTCACTTGCAGATATGTACCGCGCCCTTTCCCACTACGCGGGGCTCGCAGGGCAGTTCCAGCAATATCTAAGTGGACAGATTGATAAAAAATACGGACGTGACACTAAAACGATCTACTATGATGTAACTAACTTCTACTTTGAGATAGATAAGGCTGATGAGCTTAGAAAATACGGCAGATCCAAAGAACGCCGTCACAGTCCTTTAGTACAGATGGGGCTTGCCATGGACGGCGACGGGATCCCGATCCATTACAAGCTTTTTCCGGGAAACAAACTGGATAAAGAAACTTTTCGCTCTGTAATAGGCGAGGTCAGAATGAATTACGATACAGGAAGGATAGTGGTAGTAGCTGATATGGGTATCATTACAGGAGATAATATCTATTATCTTACCGGAGGCAAAAGTGACAATGGGTATGTATTTAGTTTTTCTGTCAGAGGCGCTACGGATGCTTTCAAAGACTATCTTTTTGATAATAAAGGTTATGTAGGCTCTGACGGCAAGCCGGCCGGGCCCGATGCTACTTTTAAGATAAAAAGCAGGAAGGTCGCCCGGGATATAAATGTAAGTATGAAAAGCGGCAAGGTAGCAAAAAAGACTATTTGTGAAAAGCAGGTGGTCTTCTGGGCAAAAAAGTACGCAGACAAAGCAAGAGCCGAAAGGCAGGAGATTGTAAAAAAGGCAATGGAACTTGTAGAAGATCCGGCAAAGTACAACAGGGCAGTAGCCTACGGAGCAGCCAGGTATGTCAAAAATGTTCAGTTTGACAAAAAGACCGGTGAGATTTTTAAAAGTGGTAAAAGTCCATGCTTTGATTACGACAAGCTGGCAGAAGAAGAAAAATATGATGGTTATTATGCAATAGTTACCAGCGAACTAAAGATGAGTGATGGAAAGATCATTGACACGTACAGGGGGCTGTGGGAGATTGAGGAGACCTTTAAGGTAACTAAGGGTACTCTTGAGGCACGGCCGGTATATGTCTCAAGGGAGGACCGTATCGGGGCCCACTTTCTTATCTGCTTTATAGCTCTTGTTATCATAAGGCTTATACAGAAGAAGATGGGCCGTAAGTATTCTCCGGAAAAGATAATTGAGTGCTTAAACAATATCTCCTGCTCCAATGAGCAGGATAGCCTGTATCTTTTTGATTACAGAAGCGGTATCTCCGATGCCATAGGAGATTGCCTGGGTATTGATTTTAAACGTAAAAGGCTGCGCCTGGGAGAGATTAAAAATATTTTGGCTGAAAGCAAAAAATGAGCTTATATGCCAC
>CBDUUS010000393.1:0-1573 GCA_965370465.1 uncultured bacterium
GTTCCCTGATAGCATAATGATGATCCTGCTCCATCAATTATTAATATTTTGTCCTATCTGTGCCGCTACAAGCTTTTCCTCATCCATATTTTCCCTATTAAACTCTGCTGTTATTTTACCTTTGTAGAATACTATTGTCCTGTCGGTCAGATTAACAAGTTCTGGCAGTTCTGATGAGGATAAAATAATAGAGATGCCCTTCTTTGCCAGATCGATCATTATTCTATGGATCTCAGCTTTTGCTCCAACATCTATTCCCCTTGTGGGTTCGAGCAGGATCAATATCTTGCAATCACTGACAAGCGTCCTTCCTATTACGACTTTTTGCTGATTACCGCCGCTTAAATAAACAATTCTTTGATGCAGGCTTGCAAACTTTATATCAAGGACTTTACTTATATCATTAAAGACTTTTTCCTCATTCTTTGATCTTATAAAGAGACCCTTAAAAAATGTTAATGTCTTAATGATTATTATAGTGAGATTATGGAGGACAGACATATCATAAAGGAGTCCTTCGTTCTTTCTATCTTCAGTGACATATCCAATACCCAGCTCTATCGCATTTCTGGAATTTTTGATATCTACTTTTTTATTTTCAAAATATATATCCCCGCTTGTCCCTGGGAAAATACCGTAGATCGATCTCAGGAGAGGATGTATCCCGGATCCTAATACTCCTGCAAAACCGAGTATCTCTCCCTTATATAATTTGAAATTTACATCAGCTACATCATCTGCAATATTATAGTCTTTCACTTCCAGGACCACTTCTTTTCCGTCCGCTCTTATGGTCCTCTCTGCAAAATACTCTTTAACTATTTTACCGACCATCATTGAGACAATTTCTTCTTCATTTGTTTCTCCGGTGATTTTGGTCCCGATTTTCTTTCCATCCCGGAGTACTGTGATCCTGTCTGATAGCTTAAATGCTTCCTCCAGGCGGTGCGAAATGTAGATTATGGAAACTCCATGTTTTTTCAGTTCACTAATGATCTCAAATAATTTTACTACTTCTTTTTCGGTCAATGATGCCGTCGGCTCATCCATAATAAATAGCCTGGCATCCACAGATAATGCCTTTGCTATTTCAACCATTTGTCTCTCTGCAACAGATAGATCCAATACAAATTTTTTACAATCAATATCTATTCCAAGCCTGTCCAGGATTTTTTTTGCATCAGAATTCATCTTCCGCCAGTTTATAAATGTCTTTCCCAGTATTCTTGGTTCTCTTCCCACAAAAATATTCTCTGCCACTGACAGATCCGGTATTAAATAAAATTCCTGGTATATCACAGCGATCTTATTTGATTTTGCCTGGCGCGTATTGGCAATAGTCACTTTCTTGCTGTCTAAATAGATATCTCCGCCATCCGGCCTGTAAACACCTCCCAGAATCTTGATCAGTGTGGATTTTCCTGCACCGTTTTCACCGACCAGAGCATGGACCTCTCCTTTATTTACTGAGAAATCAACATCTGAAAGAGCTTTAACGCCGGGGAAATTTTTCGTAAGCTTATCTATTTGAAGGAAAACATTATTTTTACTCATACTACCTTAAGAATATATG
>CBDUUS010000394.1:0-1572 GCA_965370465.1 uncultured bacterium
ATACATTATTTAATAGATAATTTTATAGTTATATTCAAACATTATTTATGGTTCGGATCCTCTCTCCCCAGCCAACTATCACTTTTTGCAAAACCATAAGAGGTTCCCTGGCGCGCTGCGCCTCGTTATTATATTTTTCCGCTATGATCCAGGCATTTTTAAAGTCACGGGCCAGCATTCGGTCGGCAAGAGGGAGGTTTTTAATATAGACAGAACAGTTGCTGCAAAACATATTAATAAAACATTGAAAGATAAAGAAATTGATGAAAAAGCAATGTGCAAAAAATGCACATTACAAATTATTTTGTTGATATCTTATTTACTAACAGTAGACCCTGGTAGTGATCCAGTTATTCCAAAATGGAAACAACTGTTTTTTGCCGGCAATATTTGTTGAAAAAAGAGAGGGTGATAATTTGTCCCCGCCTTTTGTAAAGCTCTTCATCGTGAATAGGTATTTTAAACCACATATTTGCAGAAAGTGATATTTTAGTTTTATATTTAGTGTATTTCCATTATAATTTTCATATAAATATATTTTAGGAATAAATACTATGAGATTATCCAATAAAGAAAAAAACATAATAATCACTTTTAAAAAGAGAATTGAAAAAAAATTCCCTGAAGAAATAATGAAGGTTTTAATATTTGGCTCAAAAGCAAGAGGGGATGCAGTAAAAGATTCTGATATTGATATTCTTGTTATCATTAGATCCAATGATAAAAAAATAATTAGGGAAATAAGATTTACTGGTTATGAACTTGAAATTGACAATAATATCATACTTTCAATTCAAGTATTATCAAATGATTATGTAGAACACTTAAGAAACTTACCTGCTCAATTTATACAAAATGTGGACCGTGAAGCTATAACTGTATGAACCTGGAAGAGATAAAAAAAGAAATAAGCCGGGCCGATAAGGCACTAAAATCTGCAGAAGTGCTAATCCAAAGAAGTTATTACGAGGATGCCATATCGCGATGTTATTATGGTGTATTACATGCAGCAAGAGCTGTATTACTTATAGAAGATATAAACATAGGTTCGCATCAGGCAGTTAGAAGGCTTTTTGGAAAACATCTTATAAAAACAGGCAAACTGGATAAAAAATATGCAAAAATTCTGGCCGAGGTCCAGGATGACAGATATAGAGCTGATTATGATGTAATTTATTCAGCTACTCAAGAAGATGCTGAGGAGAGTCTTGAGGAGGCAAATGATTTTTTTATAGCAATTAGTGCGTACTTAAAAAAGGAAATTGACCTGTGATTTGAATTACCCTAATTTCTGATTACTTTTTGAATCTAATAAGTTCTATTTATAAACCATATTTCATCTTACAAAATACATCTGGAAATATCGATGAAAAAGAAGCGGGAAAAGTCGGGGCGGAATTCCCCCCGGACCCCCTTTTCACCCCGGCTGCATTTCGGAGCAGGTCTTTTAAAAAAAAACTGGAGAGAGGAGCGAACTGTTCTACCCAACCATTATGGATGCTGGACGGAATCACTGTGGAAGGTTTTAAAAATCTGGTTGCGGATTTTCTTCAAAAAAAGTTTGAACTTCGG
>CBDUUS010000395.1:0-1568 GCA_965370465.1 uncultured bacterium
AGAGGGATAAAGCTTTCAGGGCAGCACGGGATAGAGAATATAAAGTTTTAGTAATGTTTAATAAATATATTTATTAAATTATAAACCCGAGTATTAATTGGCAGGCCATAGGGGACTCGAACCCTATGGTACATTTAATGATCTTGAATAGATCTTCTGATATGTTCCCTCTCTAATATTCTAAATAATATAGAAACAAAAACAAAACCGATCAGTGTCCCTGCAAGGGTTATATAAGCAATATATTCCTTTCCAAAATACTCTGCTACATAACCATATAGCGGCTGGAAGACGATGCTGCCTGCAAAAGCAAAAGCAATGGTAAAGCCAAGTATTGTCCCGGAATTTTTGGGATCCCTTTTTGCTGAGATTGCAGTAGTAAGAGGGAAAATGGCAGCAAAAAATATTGCCTGCAGGATCAGGGCCGCTATTTTTATATAGACAAAAGGGATGAAACTAAATATAGCAAGACATATAATACCAGCAAAGCAGCTGTAAAAAAGAATATTTATTTCCCTGTATTTTGCAACAAGTCTTGTGGTTATAATCATCCCGATAATGGAAAACAGCCAGTATATAGACAGAATAGCAGAACCGTAAGCAATTTTTATACCGAAGCTTAAAAAATATGTAGTCATCCAGGTAGATAACCCCATGACGGAACCTATAAAGAAAAATAGGATCAGGCTTCCCATTATTACCGCAGGATTTTTAAGTACCCTGAGACTGTTTTCATGTGAACCGGGAATATTTTTATTCTGAGAAGAGTCATTATCCAGGATTTTTTTCTTTGGGCATATTTTATAGAATACAGCAATAAATACTAAATAAACAAAAGCAAGAATAAGGAAAAGATATTTGGGTAAAAATTCAAAATAAAGAATGCCGCTTATTACCAGAGGACCTATTACCGCACCTGAGTACCAGGCTATATCAAGTTTGAGAAAAACGCGGCTCACATCTTTTTTGAAAAGCTTTGAAGAAAATGAATGGACCGAAGTATCAATTATACTAAAACCAACCCGCAGGAGTATTGTGACAATAATAAAAATTATAAAATTTAAGTATATCCCGAATAATGTAAAGCCTAAAAAAAGATAGAATAGGCCCAGAAGGACAAGTTTCTTTATATCCACTCTGTCAGACAGCCTGCCGGTAATAAAATTTGCAATAAGGGCCGCAATGGAACCAATAAATAGAGCAATGCCTATCCTGTCAAAACCAACATTCATCTCTTCAGCAATTATCGGGATCAATGGGTCGATGATTATGATAGAGATCCCAAAAAATACAAGAATATAATAAAATATGATAAGTGTCTGTCTTTTAGTTTTTTTGTTCATCCATGCTCCCTGATCTATAACCTTCCATATCTATTGTTATATGGCCAAAGCCAATAGCTTTTAATCTTTTTACTGTCTTTTTCCGTATAGACGGCTCTATTAACCGGGAAATATCTGCCGGGTCCAGCTCTATCCTTGCTATTGGGCGATGATAGCGTACCCTTACCTGCTTGAATCCAAGACTCCGGATGAATTCCTCTGCTCTGTCTATCATTTTTAGTTTCA
>CBDUUS010000396.1:0-1566 GCA_965370465.1 uncultured bacterium
CCCGCAACTCAAATAGGACCAGTTTCTTATTTTTTATATTCCTGATATTTTATATAATTGATTAATAAATATATTCCAGGACAGGTCCTGGATATATGGACCGGAGGCCAGTGGGTCCGTGCAGCAGATAGAGGGAAAATAAACAGGAGGATTTATAGTATGTCAATGAATCCCAGAGTAAAAAATCCGCTCATCCTGAGTATTGTATCGACTGTTTTTATGATCCTGGCGATAATACTGACTATGTATCTTTTTGATTCGATTAACTGGGTGATGCTCATAGTGGCAGCAGCTATATACCTGGTGGTCATCTTTCTGGTATTCTTCTATTATGGCAGAAAAAATAAGTAGATCCATGGATAATAGAAAAGAATTAAAAATCGATAGGGTCCCCAAAGGCAGGCTCCATATTGACAGAAGCATATACAGGAGAAGTATTTCTGTAAAGGATAAATACTGTTATAGGCTGAAATATAAATATACCGACCTCTTTATCACAAGCGACAGGGACATATTAAAAGAACTTGAGTTCCCTATTCTCTCATTCTATGAGGAAATAGAAAAAGTAATTTTAGATGAGCCGGTATTTGAAAAAAGCCTCGTCCCTGTTAGAGTCAGGAGACACTATCCTCCAGCAATAATTAAGATGTGCCATGCTGCAAGGACCTTCAGGGTCGGACCTATGGCAGCTGTAGCTGGCGCAGTATGCGACAGGATAGCTGAAAGCATTGCTGACAGCTGTAGATTTTTAATGATAGAAAATGGGGGGGATGTATTTATCAAGAGCAGCGGACCGGTAAATATTGGACTTTATAGCGGCAATAAGTATTTCTCAGATAGATTGAATATAAGGATCGATGCAGAACAGACACCCTGCGGCATATGTTCATCATCAGGCAGAATGGGCCATTCTCTGAGTCTTGGCAGTAGCGATCTTGTGACAATATTGTCCGGCTCTACTATCATTGCTGATGCAGCAGCTACAGCAGTTGCTAACTCTATTGAGGGACAAACTGATATTGAAAGGGCTATCAGGCGCTATAAGAGAAATAAAGAGATAATGGGCCTGGTCATAATAAAAGATGATAGGATCGGGATATGGGGTGCAATACAACTCAGTTCACCTGAAAAATGATCCCATTATTATGCTTTTTAACTTTTCTCTTCCAGAATCTGCCTGGAATTACTGATCTTTGGGATATTATTGCCTTGAGATATTATGCTCTCACCTTTAAACAGGCCGCCTTTAGATATTGTAAGGAGGGCATCTTTCTGTATAAGGCTTCCGATGAATTTTCCAGTGGATGAGATCTCTACTTCACCGGAAGCATTCATTTCGCCATTAAAGGTCCCGGCTATAACGGCATTCTTGGTCTGTACATTTGCATTGACCTTGCCTTCCTTGCCGATTACTATTTCATTAGCTGATATGAGCTCCCCTTTTACTGTGCCGTCGATCCTTGTAGAGCCAGGAGAATTTATCTTGCCTTCAATAGTTACTCCCTCTGCGATCACAGTAAGAGTCTTACTTCCCCTTATTTCAGGATTCTTTTTTAATATCATCTT
>CBDUUS010000397.1:0-1562 GCA_965370465.1 uncultured bacterium
AATCCAATGCAAAGGAAGCAGTAAAGTCTCTTCATAATGGTTTTGATATAGAATAAACTTTAATAGATTAATCATTAAAATAAAAAATGGACAGGACAGAGCAGGATTATAAGTATCTCTGGCATAAGTAGCTTGTATTTATACTGATATTATTTTAATATAACCTTCAACTTTTTTATAGATACAGGCTATTGTAAATCTTCTAATCGGCAGGTGATCTAAATGAGCAGAAAAGAATATAATGTGGCTATTGCAGGAGTGACCGGAGCAGTGGGCAGGGTTTTTTTGTCTATCCTCGAAGAGCGCAAATTCCCCATAAAGAATCTTATCCCGCTGGCCTCGGAGCGTTCAACCGGAAAGACCATTGATTTTGCCGGTGATAAATTAGAGATAAAGGAACTTGGCAAAGATTCATTTAAGGATGTAGATATTGCGCTTTTTTCTGCAGGAGCCTCAAGGTCAAAAGAATTTGCAAAATATGCTGTTGAAAGCGGAGCGGTAGTCGTAGATAATAGCAGCGCATTCAGGCTGGATGATAATGTCCCTCTTGTCGTTCCTGAGGTAAATCCAGATGATATATGGAAGCATAAGGGAATAATCGCAAATCCTAACTGCACCACTATAATAATGGTTGTTGCTATAAAGCCGATATATGATATATCTCCCATAAAAAGGATAATAGTATCCAGCTACCAATCGGTATCAGGTGCCGGGGCGCCTGGCATGATAGAGCTTGAAGAACAGGTAAGGGAGATAGTCTGCAATAAGGGCAGCAATATAAAGCCATCGGTTTTTCCGGTACAGATAGCATTTAATGTGATTCCGTATATAGACGTATTCTATGATAATGGATATACAAAAGAAGAGATGAAGATGGTATACGAGACCCATAAGATAATGGGAGATGATAGCATCAGGGTATCTGCAACCACAGTAAGGGTGCCCGTAATGACTTCTCACTCAGAGTCAATAATAGTAGAGACCGCTGACAAGGTCTCGCCTGACAGGGTAAGAGAAGCTCTTTCTTCTGCGAGAGGTATTATAGTAAAGGATGATATAAAAAATGCCATATATCCGACCACGCTTGATTCATCCGGGAAAGATGATGTATATGTGGGGAGAATAAGAGAGGACCTGACATCTGAAAATGGCATTAATATGTGGGTAGTAGGGGATCAGCTCAGAAAGGGCGCCGCCCTCAATACCATACAGATAGCTGAAGAGCTTATAAAGAAATAGGATAATAAGAAGATATCAGGCAGTAGCGGCATGCTTTTATATAATAAGTTTCAGGCTCTTTTCTATGCTGGTAAGCTCCCTGAGGAAATTACTATGCGAGGCTTCTGATTCCCTGCTCAGCACATTAAGGCTATCGGCCATTGCGAATGATGAAAATCCTTCATAGAGCTTCCTTTCCTTTGATAAGTGATCGGATTCACAGCTATGGGCATATCTTAAAAAATGGGGTACATCTATCTCTGAGAAAGCTTTTAGATAATTATTATAATTCTCTTCCAGCAATGCCGCATATTCGATTTTTGTATCAATATTGTCCTTCTCGC
>CBDUUS010000398.1:0-1559 GCA_965370465.1 uncultured bacterium
GATTTCTGCTGGAAGTTAGAATATTATTGACCTGAGCTTATGGCTGAATAGTAACGAAAAATTTAAGGTATAAAGGAGAGCAAAACCCAGAACATATATTAAGTGGAATTAAAAAAGTAATAAGTGATTGCAATACTTTATCTTTAAAAGACAGGCCCAGGACAATAGCAGTTTCAGTATCAGGCGATGATATGTTTCCCGCAGACAGGAGAGGAAATCCTTTATTTAATGCTATAGCTGGATTTGACAGGAGAGGTTTTGAATACAGGGGACTTGTAGAAGAGAAACTGGGAGGAGTTAATAATATCTTTGATATCTCAGGGCAGAGGATAGATACAGATATAGCAGCACTTGTAAGAATACTCTGGATGAAAAATAATATACCGGATTTATTTAAAAAGATGTGGAAGTTTCTATGCTGGCAATCCTATATAAATTATTATTTGACAGGAAAAGCGGCAACTGATTATTCTAATGCAGCAAGATATCTGACATTTGATATAAATAATAAGTGCTGGTCAGAGAAAATACTTGATGCATTTGATATTCCCATAGATACAATGCCGGAAGCTGTACCATCCGGAACTGTAGTAGGGAAAATAAAAGATGATGTAGCCAGCGGGCTTAATTTACCGAAAGATCTAATAGTTGTTGCAGGTGGATTTGACCAGGCTACTGCAGCACTTGGTGCGGGAGTAGCAAATGAAGGAATATTTTCTTTAGGGATGGGAACAGTTTTTTGCTCGCATTGGATGATAGAAGATTTTAAAAAAATAGATACGAGTGATTATGTATATTGTAACTATCTTATAAAAAATAAATTTTTTGGATTGCTGGTAAGTCTTAATAGCTGCGGGATCACCAATTGGTTCTTTGATACCATTAGCGGGAAAGAAAAAGATCTGTATAAAAATGATGTTTATAATCATTTTAATTCTGCTATGGATTCTTATCCATCAAAACTCTTTTTTATGCCGCACTTTACAGGAGGGCAAAATCCTTATAATGACCCGGGTTCCAAAGGAGTATTGATAGGTTTAAATCTTAAAACAGAGAAGAAAGAAATTTTAAAATCTATATATGAGGGAATAGCTTTTGACCTTAGATTAAATTATGAAAATCTGATTGAAAAAACAGATTTTAAAATAAATGAAATAAGAGCTGTAGGTGGTGGATCGAGGTCCGAGATCTGGGTTAAAATTTTAGCAAATATATTAAATGTCAAGTTTTCTCTACTGGAAGTAGATGAAGGAGGATGTCTTGCATGTGCGATGCTTGGAGCGGTTGCAGCAGGGGATTTTGAAGATATAAATGGAGCCCTGGATAGTTTTATAAAAGTAAGAAAAAGTATTGATCCAGAGAAAAAACAGGTAGATTATTTCAAGGAAAAATTTGAGGTATATAAGAATATATATTCAAGTGTCAAAGATTTTAATCATTACCTGGATTAATCGGTATATTTCAAAGGTTAAGGAATAAATTATGCTTTATTATCATTTTAGAAATTATGGATGCAGAATAAACACTAACTACTTTTATAAGGATCTAAGAGTAGCGGT
>CBDUUS010000399.1:0-1558 GCA_965370465.1 uncultured bacterium
AGCCTGTAGATCTGAAGATATACAGATGATGGGAACATCACCCGCTCATCTGCTATATCATATCTATTATAGCTAACAGCGACCCTTCCACGCAGTCCTGCAAGCATTGAAGTGAAATCATAGAGCTTTTCTTTGAGCCTGTCCTTTGAGAGCCTGATACCGCTGTCTATCTTTTGCCTTTCTTCGTCCAGAAGTACAGGATCCTGGCTCTGGGTGCCGGGGAATTTATGGCTGTCCATACCCGCGATAAATGTATTGGCTCTTCCCGATCTGCCTCAGGATAATAGGTTTGATATATACAGGCACCCCGGTTCAGGGCCCGATTTCTTATATGGCAGTCTGGAGATCACTTCCAGGAGTTTGCCGGCGGCTTCTTCGAAAGTTACTTCTCTGCTGATTATGCGGGCAAGTACTTCAAGTCTTTGTTTAAGGTTTGACAGATACGGGACACTGTCTTCATTTTTAGGGATAATGAAATCATCTAAGAACTGGAGGCAGCCAGAACATAATCCGGCAAAATCCACTCTGCCACTGCTATCCGGGGCCGGGACCATTTTTATGAGTTTTTCTGTTATTGCGACAAGCGCCTTATAATCATCCAGCCTCCTCTTATAATTATCCCCGCCGCCTTCCTTTATTTTTTCCTTTATGGCCGCTATTTCCTTATTTAATACAGGGCTGTAGCGGTTCCGCCCCCAGCCGACCTTAGATGTCCTTAATATATGGGCAAGACGCGGTCCTGCGCCCTTTGGGGTCTTTATGAGGGAGCAGCTTAGTAGCTTTCTTAAGTGGACAGTTGCATAGTCATCGTTTATCCACAGCAGAAAGCCCTTTAATGCCATGCCCGGCGGGCTGGTATCTCCCGGGAGCCCCTCGGAAAAAGATGCGGGTAAATTGAGCTTTGTGCAGATATTATATATTGACAGGAGGTATGGATTGCTATTTGTATATACGATCTCCACCTTATCAAGCGGTATTTTTTCAGCTGTGATGCGGCCGAGCAGTTCATATATCTCACTCTGGCAGGTGGCTGCGCTAAAAAGACTTATACTATTATCCACTACTGGCAGAGGAGCATTTTCTATATCAAAGAGCCACCCGGCCCTCTCAATATTAGCTGCGGGCTCTATCCTATTGCTGCTTCCTTTTTCCTCCCACCTGTTTTTTGGAGCGCCGATACCATAGATCTCTTCTTCAGCAATGACTATTGGGCCGCCGCCGGAAATATCTTTAATAAACTTTTTCTCCAGCGGGGTATTTGCATATCTTGAAAGAACAATATATTTGATGCTGCTATCCGGCGGACCGCTGCCCTTCAGTATCCTGCAGGAAGCGGCAATTATATCCCCGGTATCGGCCAGTCCTTTTTCTTTTAGAAAGTCCTGATACCCCGAGAATATGAGACTTAAGTCTTCACCCTTTTTGGGATCGATAAAATATTCTTTCTTAATGTCCTGATGGGACAATCCTGACATTTTAAGTTCAATTATAATATTAGTTATAGTGTTAATAATACCTGTATTTATTGTGTACTTTTCAAAGTACGCCAGGCTGCCAT
>CBDUUS010000400.1:0-1539 GCA_965370465.1 uncultured bacterium
GAGAAAGAATACTTGCTTTGGCCATAATTTGATTTTAAGCTCCGGTTTCCGTATAAAAAGAGCCGGCAGCCTGGATATCAGGTATTCTCTGAGCTTTTTTACTTTGCTTGTTTTAAATAAAAATATGAGAGCTGAAGATGCGGAGTAGGCAAGAAAAGGAAAAGCGCCAATAATATTCCTATCATCATAGCTGAAGAAAAATCCCCAGGTCAGTATGGATGGAATAGTGATCCCGAGCGTAAACCATCTTGATCTTTTATCAAAAAGACTTATAAGGGATATACCTGCAAGGATCAAAAAAAATATAGGACTTGCCCTGAGGCCTTCCAGGCCGTTTAAGAACCTCTGAATAAGCGGGGCATCATGGTGTATATCAAGAAATAAAAATCTAAAACTGCTGAAGTCCCTCCCCATAGCAATATCGGCCAGCTTTATTATATACCAGTAAAGCCCGCCCAATAGTATTAATACTGTCCAGAATATATTTATAAGGATATTTTTGTGCCCGGGTTTTTGGCGGTTTTTTACCATCAGCCATATAAACCAGAAGATTGAAAAGACAAGTATTATAAAGCCTGCCTGCTTGGCAAGGGAAGCGGCAGTTCCCATTAGAAATACCATTATTATGTCTTTGCGGGCAGGGTTTTCAGTATCAGTTACTAAAATTGCATGAAAGGCTCCAATAGATAAAAATGCGGATGCAAAGTCAACATAACCGGAATCAATATATGGAAGACTGTAAAGAAGGACCATTGCCGAAAAGAGTAGGATCGAGATCAAAAAGGCCATGCTTTTCTTCTTCAGGTAAAGGCTAAAGTATACAATAAGGATAAAAGAAGCAAATAAGGGCATTATGGATCTTGCGGCAAATTGAAATACATGGCTACCCATCATCATATATGACAGCGACCAGTTTGCCGGTATCAATTGGGGATATAGATATGTAAGATATGGAATATCATTTAAGTACCAGTCGATTGCCCAGCGGTTCCAGGAAAAAACAGCATCCCAGTGAGTAAAGACATCTCCATAACTGGAGAAGAAAAAATAAAATGAGCCCAGTATAGATGCAGCTGATATAATGGGGATGATATTTTTTGGAAAACTTCTAAAATCAGATGATAGATGGAAGTAAAGTCTACCGGTTATTACCAATTTTTTCTTCAGTGCAAGGTAGATAAGAAGTATAAGTTCTATTATAAGAATGATGTATACAGCCGTGGGAGTATAAATACCGGCAAGTGTCAGATGGTAGACGATCAAATAATTTAATAGAAGGCTCAGACTAAAGCTGTATATTAAGGTCCCGGCGATGCTGCTGTTTTTTAACCTAAAAAATTTCAGGAAAATAAATCCCGGAATAAAGGCAATCTGAAAAAATGATATTATTGCAAATGCTGTCATATCACAAAAATAATATAATATTAATCCGATTCTATAATAAAGAGCAAAGTTTGAATATATAATATGAGGAATTTATTAAATAACCGGGGCCCATGCTGTATTAATATCAGAGATCATTTTCTTCCAAAATCGAAT
>CBDUUS010000401.1:0-1533 GCA_965370465.1 uncultured bacterium
TCACTATACATATCTAAAAATAAGGATGGGAAAAGAAAGATGATATATGTCCCAAAAAGACTGGAAGAGGAAGTAGTGGCAAAGCTTGAAGCTTATCAGAAGATAAAGAAGCTAACTGAGAAAATCTCCGAGATTAATTACAGGGAACTGGATATAGAGAAAAAAAGTAAGAATGTATAAAAAGCTACTGCGGTATTCAAATAAAATATTTAATCTGTTTAGCATCATAGCTTCCATTACTGACGGTAGACTTAAACCACAAATCCCTACAGTAAAGATTGTAACTGCAATAATTATAATGCATTTTACCAATCAGGGATCCCTAAATAGTCTCTCACAGGAGATTGCATATAAAAACTTTAAAGCTGATATTCCATCAGTTTCAACTATTGCAAGGACTGCTGATACTATGGACTTAGAAGAGATAAGAGGCGTAGGTATGGAGATATACAAAAAGGCAAGAGCCAAAAAAATGCTTGAGCCCTGCCATGGGATGTGGGTGGGAGTAGTAGATGGCCATGAGCAGATCACCTCACCATACTGCAAGTGTAAGTATTGCAAAAGTAGAATAGTAACCAAAAAAGGCGGGGTAAAAGAGACCCAATATTATCATGAGTTTACTGTATTTATATTAGCAGGTCCTAAAATTAGCTTTATCTTAGATATAGAGCCAATACTACCGGGAGAAGGAGAGATTTCAAGCTCATATAGACTCATGGAGAGGGTATGCAAAAACTATCCCAAGGCATTTAAGATTGTAATCGGTGATGGGCTCTATTTAAAGGAGACGGTATTTAATCTACTGGAGGACCATCACAAACATGCTATTGCAGTACTAAAAGAAGAAAGAAGGCAGCTCTTTGAAGAAGCCAATAGACTCTCACTGCTAGTAGAACCTAAAGTGTACAGACAAAAGAAAACATATTACAGAGTCTGGGATCACTCTATAGAAGGATGCTGGGATGGCTATGGGAAAAAGG
Source organism: uncultured bacterium (assembly GCA_965370465.1). GTDB lineage: Bacteria > Actinomycetota > Humimicrobiia > Humimicrobiales > Humimicrobiaceae > M55B120. The sequence continues at coordinate 981 of CBDUUS010000401.1, forward strand.
TAAGGGTCATTGTATCAGAAGAAGCCACACCCAAAAGGGTTCACTCAAAGGACGGCAAAAGTTTTGAAGATAAAGTGAACAGGGCAAATTGGATGTGGGTCACAAATCTGCCCTGTTCAGATAATTTGGATGATTTAAAAAATACTGTGGCTGTCTGCCACTCAAGGTGGCAGATTGAAAACCAGTGCTTTAACGAAACGGTAAATACCTGGAATGCAGATCATGTATACCGGCACAGTGCCAATGCAATAATAGCATTTCTGCTGCTACTCTTTATCTGTGTAAATATCTTCAATATCTTCCGCATAAGAAATATTAAAAATAAATCAATAAAAACAAAGATCTACTTAATAAGATTGATAAAGATAGGATTTCACACTGCCGGCAGTCCTCTTCCACTGGTTCCAACAATTCCACCAATTCCGATATAACACCCCTTTCTACCTTAGTATTTAAAAAACCAACCACACAACTGGCTTAATATTATCATAAATGAAGATATTTTAGGCACTCCAAAATCAAAAAATCGCTATATTTTTTACCTCTAAAACCT
>CBDUUS010000402.1:0-1520 GCA_965370465.1 uncultured bacterium
GATGATAGCAATTCATCCTGCAATGGAAGTTCTTTTTGAAAACTTTCACCCACCAGGTCTTTCAGGAGATGATCTCGTTAAATGGGCACAGACGGAATTAAAGAAGATAGTTGATGCTTCAGTAAAGCTAGGCGTAAAAAATCTACCAGTTCTTTCAGGAGGCCTGGCGTGGAATCTGGTATATCCTTGGCCTCAAAGACCTGCTGGAATAGTAGAGATAGCATATAAGGAACTTGCGAAAAGATGGACACCGGTCCTGGATTATGAAAATGAGAATGGTATGACTGTCAATTATGAACTTCATCCGGGCTGTGATCTTTTTGATGGTGCCACTTATGATATGTTCCTTGAATACACTAAAGAGCATCCTGCAGCATGCATAAATTATGATCCCAGTCATTTCGTACTGATGCAGCTGGATCTTTATGAATTCATAAAGGTTTATGCTGACAGGATAAAGGGTTTCCAAGTAAAAGACGGAGAATTCAATTCCAGTGACAAACAATTTGTTTATTCCGGTATGCAGACAAGGCCCAATAGGGCTGGAAGATTTAGAACAGTAGGAGACGGCCAGGTAGACTTCAGGAAGGTATTCAGTCTTTTAACAGAGGCAGGATTTGATGGTTGGGCAGTCTTGGAATGGGAAGATCCGGTTAGAAGTCCGGACCAGGCAGCAAAGATAGCTGTTAAATTTATCGAGGACCACCTTATAGATGTAGCTGAATATGCATTTGATGATTTCCTTGATTCAGGTGCCGATGAAAAGGCAAACAAGAAGATACTGGGAATTAAATAGTAGTGTAAACACCTTTTGTGAATTGAGTAGAAAAGGTGTATTAAAAAATAAAAATTCATAAAGGAGGAGACATAAAAATGGCCGGAAAAATAAAATATGGCATGGTCGGTGGAGGACCTGATGCATTTTTCGGTGCAGTTCACCGTAAGGCAGCTGCTCTTGATGGAGAAATAGACATAGTAGCTGGTGCATTTTCTTCAGTACCAGAAAAATCAAAGGAACAGGGCCAGGCACTTATGTTGGATCCTGACAGAGTATATGGCTCTTATCAGGAGATGGCGGAAAAAGAAGCGGCACTTCCGGATGATGAGAAAATTGATTTTGTCGCGATTGTAACACCTAATAATACACATTTTCCAATAGCAAAAGCATTTCTGGAAAAAGGGATAAATGTAGTATGCGATAAACCAATGACTACTACCCTGGAGGAAGCGGAGGAATTATGCAAACTTGCTGTCAAAAATGACCTGGTATTTGCAGTCACCTATACTTATACGGGTTATCCGATGGTAAAGCAGGCCAGGGGAATGATTAAAAATGGTGAACTGGGAGCGATAAGGAAAGTCATTATCGAATATCCGCAGGGATGGCTGTCAACAGCTCTTGAAGAAGATGGGATTAAGCAGGCTGTCTGGAGAACAGACCCATCACAGGCAGGTATATCATCCTGCATGGGAGATCTTGGTTCTCATATCGAAAATACTTCCAATTATGTTACCGGACT
>CBDUUS010000403.1:0-1505 GCA_965370465.1 uncultured bacterium
CTCCGGTACTCGTCTAAATAATTCAGGATCCTGCCCTGGACTTCCGGAATATTGACTTCTTCCTTTCTTATTTCCCATCCTTTAGCATTTAGGAATTCTTTAAAACTGAAAGGAAATATTTCTATTGGAATATATCTCCCGGTTAAAGCGGTTGCCAGGTACGTGTAGTTTATGATCCATAGCATTTCGGAAATACTCATTACAGGTATGCCGGAAAATTGTATTTTTTACTTGCGGAAAGTAGGTTATAATATCGGTATTTATATATATGCTCATGAGTAAAGTGATGAATAAGACAGAAATGTGACAATGAATAAATATAAATTAGAGAAAATAAAAAAAATTCTATTTAATAGGCTAAGTAAGGAATATAATTCTGATACAGTATATATGTTTGGTTCCTATGCTTATGGCAGCCCTACTAAAGATAGTGATTTAGATATTGCTATAATTGTCCCAAAATCAGAACAGCCCCGGTATAAGAGAAGTAGGAGCGGGTATTCCAGAATAAGAGATATAGATTTTCCCATTGAGATTTTAGTATTTACAGAAGATGAAGTAGAAAGGGCAAAAAAAGTTAATACTTCGTTAATATCAACAATTTTAAAAAAGGGAATAAAGTTAAATGGATAAAGAGGGAAAAGCTGAATGGGAAGGATGGATAAAAAGAGCGATTAGTGACTATAGTTCGGCAAAGAAATTAATAGATGGAGATGAAAAATATTTAGATACGGCAGTGTATCATTGTCAGCAAGCTGTAGAGAAAATATTAAAATCATTTTTAGTATATAAAGATATCCAATTTGAGAAAGTTCATAGCATTGTTTACCTGGTTAGCAAGTGTGCAAAGATAGAAAGAGATTTTGAGAAATGGTATGAAGCAGCCGAAACACTAACACCATACGCTACGGCTTTTAGGTATCCAGGAGATTATTTTGAGCCAGAAATTGAAGATGTAGATGAAGCAATTATGTATGCAAGGGAAATCATAAATTTTGTTGTTAGCATATATTTAAAAAATAAAGATTACGATGATAAACTGGTTGAGTAGATAAGGTGCATGGAATAGAAGAAATTGTAGTGTATATCCTGAAAAACAGATATTTATTTTTTGATGAAATATTTTAATTGCATAAAATAGAATAAAATAAACCAGAAAGAAAAAATTATGAAAGTCTGTGGTATAGGGACCGGTTATGTGGGGCTTGTCACTGGAGTATGCCTCGCTGAGGTGGGCCATGATGTCATATGCGTCGATAAAGATGAAAGCAAAATATCTTCCCTTAAAGAAGGAAAGATACCCATCTATGAAGAAGGCCTGGAAGAGCTCGTAAAAAGCAATTATAAAAGCAAAAAGCTGGTCTTTGATTCTGATACATCATACGGGGTAAAGAAAAGCGATATAATATTTATCTGTGTAGGAACGCCGCCGCTTCCCTCAGGAAAACCCGACCTTGCCGCAATAGATGATGTTGCGAGGATGATAGGCAGATCAATTAATGGAT
>CBDUUS010000404.1:0-1501 GCA_965370465.1 uncultured bacterium
ATACTGGCAATATCAAAACAGCTATTATATTTGGACAGTGAACTGAGAAAAGGTAATTTTAAAACTGCAAGAAGACTTTATCTTCCTGTGGATGTAGAGGGTAAAACATTAGGACTTATAGGTTGTGGCAGGATAGCCAGATTGGTAGCAAAAAAATGCATAAATGCTTTTGATATGAAAATTATCGGCCATGATCCTTATATTGATTCCAGATTAGACGGAATTGAAATGGTCAAAAAAATTGAGGAAATATTTAAAAAGTCAGATTTTATATCACTTCATATTCCTTTTAACGATGACACAAAAGGTCTTGTAAACAAAAGTCTCCTTTCTTTGATGAAGCCAACAGCATATCTAATAAATACAGCAAGAGGCGGTCTTGTAGATGAAGAGGCACTGTATGAGAAATTAAAAAATAAAGAAATTTCAGGAGCAGCTTTTGATGTTTTTAAACCTGAGCCGCCTGAAGCTACTAATAAATTATTGGAATTATCCAATATTATACTTACTCCGCATAGCGCGGCGTTGACTAAGGAATGCACAGTTAGAGTAGCTGTAGAAGCTGCTACTGGAGTGCTTGATTATCTAAAAGGGCAAACTCCAAAATTTGTGTTTAATAAAGAAGTATTAAGCTAATGATCCAGGACAGAGGTGCGAGTAGCTATGGAAAAGAAATTTGATTTAATTGGTTTTGGAGAAGCAATGGTCAGGTTCAATGCTCCCGATCATAAAAGATTGGAACAATCCAGCTATTTAGAGATGGCTATAGCTGCAGCAGAATTAAATGTTGCAGTAAATACAGCAAGGCTTGGTTTAAAAACTGCATGGGTTTCGAAACTTGTAGATACATGGTCTGGCAATTATATAATCAATAAAGCCAGAGAACATGGTGTTGATATGTCCAATGTTTTATCTGTACCTTTTGACGGTGTAGGAAAGGTTAGAAATGGCTTATGTTTTCTGGAGATAGGAGTAGGGCCAAGAGCCAGCAAGCAAATATATGACAGGGGACATTCAGCAATAAGCCAAATAAAACCCGGTGAGATTAATTGGGAGAAAATACTTTCACAGACAAAATGGCTACATACCAGCGGGATTACAACAGCAATATCAGATACTGCTGCAGAAGAAACTATAAATGCATTAAAAATGGCAAGGAAGCTTAATGTAAAAACCAGTTTTGACCTTAACTTTCGTTCGACTATCTGGGGACCGGAAAAGGCACAGAAGGTTATGAAAAATGTTGTGCCATATGTAGATGTATTAATAGGCAATGAAGAAGATTTTGAAAAAATGTTAGGTTTAAAAACAGATGGGGGCACAAGCAGTTACAACAAGCTTGATCCTGAAAATTATAAAAAAATAGTCAAAAAAGCAATTAATATCTACCCTGGTATCGAAGTCATAGGAACGACATTACGGGATGCAAAAACCGGACTTCTAAATAATTGGCAGACAGTAATGCTTTATAAAGGGAAATTTTATATCTCAAGAAAATATG